>JALYXK010000029.1 GCA_030947145.1 Actinomycetota bacterium | reverse complement strand
CGGTGTGGCGGCGCGGCGGTTTGGTCTCCTTGGCCTCCAAGCCCACGGTGAGAACCCTCGCCAACTCGTCTTTGACCAGCTTCGGCAGCCGTTGCTCGCGGCCCTCGTCGTCGTCCTCGCTCCCATCGTCGATATCTGCCGTCTCGCCGTAGACACCCCGCCAACCGGGGAGCAGCAGCAGCTTGCCGTGCGTGCGGAAGACGTGACCACCACCACGGGCTTCGCCCGCGGTGCCGGCTTCGCCCGCGCGGCCCGCGACGGTGGTCTCCACCCGCGTGTTCTCGAACACCGCTTCGGGATGGAAGACGGCCAGGAAGCGGCGGACGACCAGGTCGTAGATCCTCCGGTCGTCGTCGCTCATCTTGTCGGTTGGATGGCGTTCGGCGCGGGTCGGAATGATCGCGTGGTGGTCGGTCACCTTGGCGTCATTGACCACCCGGCCGAGCGGCAGGACGTCCAGCCCCAGCACGTACTTGGAGGCGACGGCGTACTCGCGCTGCGAGCCGACCAGCTCGGCGATCGGCTTGATATCGGGAACCATGTCACCGGTGATGTACCGGGAGTTGGTCCGCGGGTAGGTGAGCGCCTTGTGCTCCTCGTACAGGCGCTGGGCGGCGGCCAGGGTGCGGCGAGCGGAGAAGCCGAAACGGCCATTGGCGTCACGCTGGAGCTGGGTCAGGTCATACAGCAGCGGGACTCGGTCCCTGCGCTCGGTCTTCTCGAGCTTGGTGATCTCACCGACCTGGCCCTCACACGCGGCGACGACCGCCGAGGCCGCCTCGGCGGTGTTGATCCGGGGACCACGGGCGGCCTCGGATCCGGCCGGGGCGTGAAAGCGGCCCTCGTAGGCGCGCCCGGCCGGCTCGGCGACAGCGTCGAAGGCGGCGTCGACTACCCAATAGGGCTCGGGCTTGAACGCGCGGATCTCCTCCTCGCGCCGGGCCAGGATCGCCAGCGTCGGGGTCTGAACGCGGCCCAGCGAGACAGCGCCGTCGAACGACGAGCGCAACCGGATCGTGGCGGCGCGGGTGGCGTTCATGCCGACGATCCAGTCGGCCTCGGAGCGGGAGCGGGCGGCGTCCTGCAGCGATCGCAGGTCCGCCCCGGGGCGCAGCGAGCCGAAGGCCGCCTTGATCGCCGACTTGGTCATCGAGTTCAGCCAGAGACGCTGCACCGGCTTCTTCGATCCGGCCTTCTCGTACAGGTAGGCAAAGATCAGCTCGCCCTCGCGCCCGGCGTCGCAGGCGTTGACCACGGTTTTCACGTCTTCGCGGCCGAGCAGGCGCTTGACCACGTTCATCTGCTTCTTCGAGCGCTCGTCGCGGACCACCAACTTGAACCGGTCCGGCACGATCGGCAGATCGGCCATCCGCCATTTCTTGAATTTCTCGTCGTATTCGTCGGGATCGGCCAATTGCACGAGGTGACCGACCGCCCACGTGACCACGTGGTCGGGGCCCTCGAGGTAGCCGTCGGATTTCTCGAACGCCCCCGGCAGGACCCCGACGAGGTCCCGTCCGACCGATGGCTTCTCCGCGATTACGAGCGTCTTGGACATGCGGTTGCGAGCGTAGCGCCCGTGGCAAGGCAACCGTGGGAGAGCGATGTCAGCGCGGCGGCACGCGGGCCGGCAGGCGCCGCTGGACCGTAGGCAGTCCCAGCTCCTGCGCGCTGTTCGCCGCGGCCGCGGTCAGCTCCGCCGCCCGGGGCGAGCCGCTGCCCAGCAATCCGGCCAGGTCGAGCTGGGTATGGGCCAGGAGCACCGGGGCCTGCAAACGGGCGTTGGCCTCGATTGCCTGCTCGAGATGAGCCACGGCCTGATCCTGGTGTCCGGTGAGCGCCGCGAGCAGGCCCAAGTAGCGCTGGGCCGAGCCCAGGCAGCCGATCGCCAGCGCCACGGTAACGTTGAGGTCGCCGAACGGCAGCAGCAGCGGGTAAAGCGACTCGGCGCGGCGGGCGTCGCCGACCCGCACGCACAGCTCGGCCAGCACCGACAGCGCGGCGATCCAGTTACCGTCCCGGGGAAGCGCTTCAAACCCGTCGGCGGCCAGCCCATCGAACGCGGCCAGCGCCTCCTCGGTCTGCCCGAGCTCCGCCTGCAGCCAGGCGAACACCGCACGCCAGGCGGGCACCGCGGGCAGCGTGGCGGCGAATTCCCGGGCCGGGCCCAAGAGCTCGTCCAGCCTTCCCTGCTCACGCCGGAGCAGGAACACCTGGATCGCGTAGTAGTGCGGTGCCGTGAACTGCTCGGCGCCGGCGCCGATGGACAGCGCCTCGAGCGCCAGGCGCTCGGTCTCCTCCAGCCGGCCGGCCAGCATCATCCGCATCGCCCGCCAAACCGCGGCGTTCCAGAGATACAGCGGCTGACGCAGCCGCTCGGCGCCGGCCGCGAACACCTCGAGCTGCGCGTCGACGGCGTCGATCTCACCCCGCTCGAGCAGGTCGACGATCAACCAGCCATGGGCCTGCAATTCCAGCTCGAGGTCGCCCGTTTCCCGCGCGCAGGTCAACATTCCCGTAGACGCCGAGAGCCGCTCTCCTAGCCGGCCCGGCTCCCAGTTCGCGCGGCGCACGGACGCGTAGGCGTAGGCCAGGGCGGTGGGATCGTCGAGCTCCTGCGCGATCTCCATCGCCTCGGCACTGAGCTCGTGCATCCGGGCCCGCTCTGGCGCGAAATAGAGCGCTCCGCAGAGCCGGGCCAGCAGCTGGATCCGCGCGAGCGTCCGCTGGCCGGCGATCACCTCCAGCGCCTGCTCGAGCAGCGCGATCAGCTCCTCGTCGATCACCCCCGGCTGCTGCACGTAGCGGTGTGAGGCGCCGATCGCCGCCCGGGCGATGCTCGCGCTGTCGCCGAGCTCGGTGGCGATCCTCGCCGCCTCTCGCAGTGCCTCCCAGGCCGGCGGACGTTCCCCGGCCCGCATCTGCGCCTCGCCGCGCAGCAGCAGCAATTCGCAACGCAGGGTGCGGGCCCCGGGCTGGAACTGCTCCTGCACCTCGAGCGCGCGCTGGAAGTGGTCCGCGGCCTCCTCGTGGGCGAGGAGCGAGGTCGCCTGACGGCCGACGCGGGTTGCGTACCCGATCGCCTTGTCCGCGTTCTCCGCCGACGCCGCCCGAGTGAAGTGCAGGGCGAGCGCGGTCAGCTCCCGGTCGTCCCGCGCGGCGGATTGCTCGAGCGCCTCGGCGATCCGCCGGTGGAATCTGGCCCGACGCGGGGCGGACATCCCCTCGTAGAGGGTTTCCCGGATCAGCGCGTGCGAGAAGCTGCAGCTGCCCGGAGGACTCGGCGCCTCGCTGATCAGTCCCGCATCGATCGCGGCGTCCAGCGCGGCCAGGAACTCGTCCTCGTCGACCGCAACGACGCGTTCGAGCAGCGGAAGGTTGAAGTCCCGGCCGATGGCCGCCGCCGCCCGCAGGCACTCAGTCGCCCGCGTGTCGAGCGACCGCAGACGCCGGGCGATCACGTCCTTGACGCCCTGCGGCAGTCCGGCCCGGTACAGGTCGCCGGGCACTGCCCGGTCGATCTCCACCCCGGCCTCGCGGAGATGGCGGAAGATCTCCTCGACGAAGAAGGGGTTGCCCTCGGTCTGCTCGTGGAGGGCCCGGCTGAGCGAGCGCGACGGCGTCCGCCCGGCCAGGACGCCCACGAGCTCGGCCGTCTCGTCCTCGGTCAGACCGTCCAGATCGATCGTGCTCACCAGTCGGTCGCGGCCGAGTTCGGCCAGCGCCTCGGCGAAGCCCTCCCTGGGCGTCTCGGTGGACCGGTAGGCGCCCAGCACCAGCACCCGGTGAAGCGCCGGCGCGCGCGCGACGTGCCGCAGCAGCAGCAGCGTCGGGCGGTCGGCCCAGTGCAGGTCGTCGAGCACGAGCAGCACCGGAGCGGTGGCCGAGATCTCGGTCAGCACCCCGATGAACGCCTCGAACAACCGGTAGCGCTCGCTCAGCGGCTCGCTGTCGTGGCGGCGGGCCAGCTCCGGCAGGCGGCGCTGCAGCTCGGGCGCCAGCGGAGCCAGCTCGGATCCGAAATCGCGCGCGCTCCGGCGCAGATCCTGGAGCTCGGCGCCCAGGACGTAATGACGCAGGGCCTCGACGAACGGCTGGTAGGGCGCGAGCGCCTCCTGCGGGGAGCGCCCGGCCAGCACGATGGCGCCGCGCTCGTGGGCGCTGCGCGCAACCTCCGCGATCAGCCGGGTCTTGCCGATGCCGGCGTCCCCGCTGAGCAGCGCCACCCGCCGTCCGGTGGGCGCAGCCTCGCCTTCACCGCGATCGATGTCCGGGTCGCCGGGCTCCCACAGCCGCCGCAGCTGCGCCAGCTCCCGGTCGCGGCCGATCAGCGGAGCCTGGCCGCGCGCGCAGAGTTCTGCGGGTAGGGCGATCGCGGGGCTCTCGGCGCTCCCGCCGCCGGACGGCCGGCGACTGTAGCGGTCCTCCGGACGCAACAGCCGCCCGTGAACGGCGATCGTTTCCGGCGAGGGCAGCGTCCCGAGCTCGTCCCGCAGCAGCGTGCGCAAGCTGTCGAACACCCGCAGCCCCTCGGCGAGGTTACCCTCGGCGGCGAGGCCCTGCATCAGCAGGGCGTAGCCGGACTCCCGGTAGGGCTCGGCCTCGATCAGGCCCCGGGCGGCGCGCTGCACCGAACCGAGTTGCCGGCCGCCCAACACCAGCCCGGCGCGGCCCACCAGCTCGAGGGCCTGCAGCCTGACGTCCTCGAGCTCGCGGCGACGGGCCCCGAGCCAGGGAGCCTGTGCGCCCGGGAGCAGACCGCGGCCGGCGATGTTCAGCGGCACCTGCGCGAGGGCCCAGGCCGCTCGGTGATCGCCGAGCTCGAGTGCCCGCTGGGCCCGTTCGAGGCCGCCCGTTGCGGCCTCCAGGTCGATCCAGACGGGGTCGGGGAGGTCGAGGATCAGCTCGTCGCGGCCGAGCAGCGTCTCGCTGCCCAGCGCGGAGCGCAGCCGCGAGAGCAGCGTTCGCAGCGCGCCGTCCTGAGATACCGGCGCCTGGTCGGGCCAGAGCGCGCCGATCAGCTCCTCGCGGCCGACATGGCGCGAGCGGTTCAGCATCAGGTAGGCGAGCAGCAGGGGCACCTGCCTACCGCGCAGGCGTCCGGCCAGTTGGGCGCCGTCGATCTCAACGGACAGACGACCGCAGAGCTGCACCCGGGTGCGTTCGTTGGCGGAGCGTACGACCGGCAACGTTCTGGAAACGTACAGGTAACGGGCCACCGAGATGCTGTCGACTAGTGAGCACCGGGGTTCTCACTAGTCACGTTCTCGGTGCCAGCACAGAGATGCCGCCGCTAAATGATCGAGTTTTGCAAGAGCATGACGACCAGCGGACACCGACGGATCGCCTTCTGCGAGTGCGGGGCGCAACTCGCCGGCGACACCCAGGAAGAGCTGTTCGCCGCGGCTCAGCGGCATTTAGCGCATCATCATCCCCAGCTCCTGGGAGCAATGGAGCTGGAGACTGTGCAGCAGATGGCCGAGGACGTCGGGGGCAATAGGGGCAAACAGCGTCACGGGCGGGCGGTGAGCGACACCGCCCGCCCGGAACGCCCTCCGCAGTTCGTCGTGCCGTTCGCGGCGCCCTAATCCTAAGCCGCGCACTCCCCGGTCGCGACCGGCGTGGTCCGTTGGCGGGCCCGCCGCAGCGCGGCCGCGACGACCGTGTTGGGCACGGCAAACCCGCCGAGGCTGTGGGCCGCCTCGGACGAGGTGATCGCGGCGAACACCGTGGCCAGCACGCGCCCGCGGGCGTCGACCATCGGCCCACCCGAGTTGCCGGGCCGGACATGGCCTCGCAAGGCCGCGATCGTCCGGGTCACCGGACCCCGGCCGTACGCATCCTCGGTCCGGACGGGCTGGGTCTGCCCGAGCCGGCCGGCCTGGGCGTTGAAGGGTCCGTCGAGGGGATAGCCCAAAATCGCCGCGGAGGCGCCTCGTCGTGGGGCCGGCTCGAGGCGCAGGGGGGACGGCGACAGTCGCGGGACCCGGAGCACGGCCACGTCATCGTGGGGGTCGAACACGAGAACCTGCGCCGACAGGCTCGGCGGGCTCCCTCCGACCTGCACGATGGTGTCGTTCTCGCCGGCGACCACGTGGGCATTGGTGACGACGATTCCCGGCGCGGCCACCCAACCGCTACCTTCGATGCCCAGGCCGCAGGCCGACCCGAGCACCCTGACGACGCTGCGCTCGGCGCGGCGCACGCCCGGGGCGCCCAGGATCCCGCGCGTCGGCGGCGGCACGTCGGCGATCGGACCGCGAACCGACGGCAGCGGGTCGAATCGCGCCAGCGCGTTCAGGATCGGCCCGGACGGCGGCAGCAGATCGTTGAGCTCACGCAGGATCACCGAGCGCTGGATGTCCTGACGCAGGCGCAGGGATCCCGAGGACTGCAGGGCGATCGCGCCGATGATCCACCACACGCCGAGGCCCACGCAAGCGGTGAGCGCCGCGCCGAGCATCCCGTCGATCAACCGCAGCCCGGGCAACCGGAGCGCGGCGCGTGCCCGCGCGCCGATTCCCTCAAGTCCGCTGGCCATCACGCCGCCGGCCAGCAATGCGCCGACCAGTCCGAAGATCGGCGCGTAGCGCGAGTGCGACCCACTCGGCAGCAGCAGCGGACCGAGCCGCGTGCCGAGCAGAGCCCCCACCGCGAACCCAACCAGCGACAGCACGCCGACGATGAACCCCTGGAGGTAGCCAAAGCTGGCCAGCAGCACCGTGAAGCCCACGATCAACCAGTCGACTGCGGTCACCGGGCAATTCTGGCGAGGCTTCGCGCGAAATGCCTTCTGCACGTCTCAGCTGCCGGGCGGAATTCTTCACTTGATGCGGAATGTCCCAATGTCTTCTACCGTTTGGGGTTCAGTGACTCAAGGACGTGTCATGGTGCTAGGAGTGGGGGCGCGGCGGCCGCGCCGGAGCCGGCGGCGTCGGCGGTTGCTGACGCGGGCGGCTCCGTTGATCGCGATCGCCGGGGTGGCATTCGCCGTCGGCGCCGTGACCGCTGCTGGGCCCGGGCGGGCCGAGCGCCAGCTCGTGTCGCGCTACGTCAGGGCCTGGGCGGCCGGGGATTATGCGGGCATGTACTCGATGCTCGACTCGAACTCTCGCGCTCACACCACCGAGACCGAATTTCGCGCCGCCTACACCCGGACCGCGGCGACGGCGACGCTGATCTCGCTGCGGGCGCTCCGCGTCGGGCGCCGGGCCGGCGGGGAGGTCCCCGTTCGCGTTAGCGTCCACACCCGGCTGTTCGGAACGCTGACCGAGCTGCTCGAGGTCCCGCTCAGCGGATCGGGTTCGGGGGCAACGGTTCACCTCTCGCCGGTCCTGCTGTTCCCGGGGCTGCGCGATGGCGAGCGGTTGACCCGGCGGGTCTCGCTGCCCCCGCGCGCCACCCTGCTCGCCGGCGACGGCACGCCGCTGGCCGAGGGCCCCGAGCGCTTCTCGCCGATTCCGGCGGTGGCCGGGCAGATCGTCGGCACCCTCGGCCCGATCCCCGCGGCCGAGAAGGCGATCTACGCCACCAACGGGTATCCCGGCGATGCCCAGGTCGGCCAGGACGGCCTCGAGCGGATCTTCCAGCAGCAGCTGGCGGGCACCCCGGGCGGCACGCTGCGCGCCGGCCGCCGCGTGCTGGCCCGGATCTCGCCCGTGCCCGGCCACAAGGTCAAGACGACGATCGACCCGCGGCTGGAGCAGGCGGCGGTCACGGCCGAGGCCGGGCGCTATGCCGGCATCGCCGTGATGGAACCACGCACCGGCGCCGTGCTGGCCCTCGCCGGCGTCGCCTTCTCGGGCCTGCAGCCGCCGGGCTCGACGATGAAGATCGTCACGGCGACCGGGGCGCTGCAGGCGGGCATCGTGAAGCTGTCCGACACGTTCCCGATCCAGAGCAGCGCGACGCTGGATGGCTACACGCTCCAGAACGCCAACGGCGAGGCGTGCGGAGGCACCTTCCTCAACGCATTCGCCGTTTCGTGCAACTCGGTGTTCGCGCCGCTCGGCGCCAAGCTCGGGGCCAAGCGCCTGGTCAGCATCGCCGAGCGCTTCGGGTTCAACCTGCCGACATCGATCCCCGGCGCCGCCGAGAGCACGATCCCCTCGGCCGCGACGATCGGCGATGACCTCGCGGTGGGCTCCTCGGCGATCGGCCAGGGGAGGGTTCAGACGACAGCGCTCGAGATGACCGACGTCGGCGCGACGATCGCCATGGGCGGCCGCCGGCCGATCCCCACACTGCAGGCCGACGCGACACCCCGCTTCGTCCGGGTGACCAGCGCGCGGGTGGCCCATCTCGTTCAGCGGATGATGGTCGCTGTGGTGAGCTTCGGCACCGGGACCTCCGCCGCCATACCCGGCGTCGAGGTCGCGGGCAAGACCGGAACCGCCGAGCTTCGAAGCACGGCCGGGCCATCGGCCAGTCCAACCGCGACGCAGAATTCTCCGGCGAACACCGACTCCTGGTTCGTCGGCTATGCGCCGGTGGGCCACCCCCGCGTCGTCGTGGGCGCGCTGTTCCCGGCCCAGGGCGCCGGCGCGACGACCGCCGCCCCCGCCGTGCACGACATCCTCCTCGCCGCGCTCGCCCGCCACTGAGCGTGCTCCCGCCGCGAGCCGCCGGCGGCTCCGGGTCGCCTGGCGCCGGGGCGTTAGGTCGACGACGGAAGTCAACTGCAGCGATGAAGGACGGGCAGGTCGAAACCCGGTGGCGGACCGGGTCCCGAGCGAGAGGGCGTGTTACGTCGTGGCCGCTCTGCGGAGGCCTACCACGATCCCTCGCGCCGGGAGGGTCGGGACGTTGGTAACCCGATGTGAGACTTTCTTACCAACAACCCCCGAGCAAGGCCGCCCGACCCGACGTCCCGCCCGGCGCCGAGCGGTTTGCCTTTTCATCGCCGTAGTTCGTCCGCAACCTCCGCCCCGCCCCCAAACCCGTTCGCCCCAGCCGTGCTCGCCACGCCGAGCCAACCAGCGAGCGAGACCCTAGTGGCGGTAGATCGCCCCGATCACGCTTTCGGAGCGGGTGCCCTGGGTCCAGACGGCCAGGGCGTCACCGGAAGGCGCGAACGCAGTGGTCAGGTCGGCGCCGAAGCCGGTGCTCGAGACTGTCCGCGTGGCGCCGAAACGTAGGGCTCCCGGCTTGGCCACCGCGGCCAGCACGTGACCCTGGTCGATCCACCCGACCAGCGCCTTTCCCGTGGGCCCCTCGGCCGCCGAAGGGGCCTCCGAGGCATCGACCGCCCCCACCCGGGCGAGACGACCGAAGCGGCCGCCGCCAGCGCGCCGCAGCGCCGCGCGCAGCGCGCAGTTGCCGCCGGCGTCGCACGATCTGAACGCGATCACCTGGGCTCCGCGGGCGTCGGCGGCAAGACTCAGGCCGGAGGCCAACTCACCCGCCGGCGAGACGGACCTGGCGGCTGGCCTGCCGGTCAGATCGGCGACGTAGGCCCCCGAGTGGTAGAGCCCGATCGAGTCGAACCAGCTCTCGATCCACGCGACGGTGGGGATGGCTCCGCGCCGGCCGACCGCCAGCTCGTCGATGCGATGGCCGGTCGCGACGGTGATCGCCGCCCGCGACGAGCTCGGCGCTGCCGCCAGCGAGCCTCGGGCCTGGTAGATCGTGCGTGGGCCGGCCGCGTAGAGCCCGGTCCTGGCGGTCCAGACCACCACGCTGTGGCCACCGGAGAGGCTCGTCGCATCGACCGACTCCGGCAGCATGGCGGCCCTGGCCAGCCGGCGAGTGGGACCGAAGCGGCCATTTCCCCCCGCCTGCGCGGTCCAGACCCCGCGCTCGGTTCCGACCACCGACAGCAGCCGACCGGGCAAGACCACCAACCGGCCGACCGTGGCGCCGGCCAGGCCGCCGACCACGGTGTGCCGTCCGGCCAGGGATTGGGTGCTCGCGCTGACCGCCTGCACCGATCCGCAGCACGAGTCGCCGTTGGCGCTGGCGCCGAGCAGGAGCTCCAGATGCGGGCCAGCGAAGGCCAGGGACAGCACCTGCTGGGCGGCGGGCAGGCGATGCGGCGCCGAGAACGCGCGACTCGAGGATCGCCCGGACACGAACGCCGACGCGGTCTGCGTGGCGTCGGCGTTCTCGGACCCGAAGCCGACGGCGGCGGTGCCCGTGGAGGAAAAGGCGATCTCCGCTCCGATCACGTCCCGCATCGCCGGCCGGGCAATCAGGATCGGACGCTGCCAGCCGGTGGCCGCGGAGGCAGCGGATGCCTCAGCGAGGACCGGCCCGAGCAGCGCCAGCGCTACATATGCGGCCCTTTCCAGACCTCTCCGCCGCGACCGGCCAGCCACAGCCCGACGCAAACGCCAACCAGCAGTCCGATCACGATCCCGGCGACCACCAGCAGCGTGCTGGTGCCGCCGGACTGCGAATAGGCGGCGACGAAAAACGGGATCGCGATCGCCAGGAAGACTCCGAGCGCGGTCGCGAACGGGTCGAAGCGGAGGTCGGGCGAGGGCCCACGACGCGGGGGCTCGGTGCGTCTCCACCTGTCGTCCTCGGTCAAAGGTCGAGCGAGATCCGCGAGGGCTTGTCCTGGCCCTTGGCGTGGATCTCGAGCGCCACGGGGCGGTTCGAGTAGGCGGAGTCGCCGATCTTGAACAGCAGCTCCTCGCCCTGGGTCGGGCCGAAGCTGGCCGAGCTGTCGGGCGCCGGCTCGGTCTCGCCGGGCTGCAGCGTCTGCGGCGTCCAGGCCAGCTGATTGACCTGGGAGTTGATCAGGACCGGGTAGTACTTGATGCCCTGCGTATCGACCAGATCGAATGAGTCCGACGTCATCGCGGGCTGTTTGGTCTGGTTCTTCGCCCAGATGAAGACCGCGAACCATGCCTCGTCGGGCTTGGGCGCGGGCTCGTTGACCCCCTGGAGATAGCTCCGGTCCTCGGTGCTGTACTGGTTCAACTGTCGCGAGACCTGCACCTGATAGGTGATCGCCCCGGCGTCGACGTAGAAACCCTCGGTGTCGGCGTAGGTCGGATGCGACTGCCGGCCGCAGGCGCCGAGCCCGAGGACCAGCGCAGCACAGCCGGCCAGAAGCGACAGGCGGCGGGGGGAAGGGCGGGGGCGGCGGCTCACAGCGGCGGAGAGTTTATCCGTCGGCGACTCAACCGGCGGCAACGGAGGCGCGATGTCCGCGTCCGCGGCCCTCCTCCAGGATCGTCCGCAGGCGTCGCAGCGCGCGCGCGATCTGGCGACGGTTCCAGGCTCGGCCGCCCAGCGCGTCCATCAGCTTGTCCGACGGCATCACCGGCTCGGTCTCGAACGTGTACTCGACCTTGGTGCTCCCGCCCGGCGCCGTCGACAGAGTGTAGGTCCCGAGCATCCGGATCCGGTTGAACTTGCCGCCGCGGCCCTGCTCCACGATCCGGGACGGCGACTGCATCTCGGCAAAGGTGAAATCGGCCCACGAAAACCGGCTGAGCGGGGCCTTCACGCGGAACCGGGCCCCGGCGCCGACCCCGTAAGGATCCACCCGGGTCAGGTGCCAGTCGACCTGGTAGTGATCGCTGAACTCTGCGTGGTTGGCGATATCCGCGAGATACTCGAAGATATCCTCCCGCGGCAACGCGATGGTCGTCGAGACGGTGATCGGATCCACGGGACGGGAGTGTAATCGCGAGCTGCCCCCCGGAAGCGCGCTCCGGGCGAGACCCTGATCGGCTACTCGGCTACGGGACGTTGGTCGATGATCCGCATCGTGTGGCCGAACTCGGGGCCGTGCACGATGTGGGAGGCAGCGGGTGAGGCGGCCTGGAGGGCGCGGCACAGCTCGCACAGGAGTCTTCCGGACTCATAGACGTAGACCCGTTCCCCGATCAGCGGGCGGCGGTGGCAGCGCCCGCAGCACTCGCACTCCTCGGTGAGATCGTGAACGCCGCGGCGCAGAAGCGCGAGTTCCAGCTCCGGCATGGCGCGCGTCGGCGTCCTCATCGAGGCTGGTCTTCGCCGCTCCGCGCGAGGTTCCTCCCGGCTTCCCCGGCCGCGAACGTGGGCAGAAAAACCCTGAATCCAGTGTTTCTGGGGACACGGTCGCTCCGCCAAACGGTGCGTCCGGGCGCTGACCGACTCCGCCCAGCGCTTTGACCAACCGGCTATGATCCGCTCCCCGGATTGGCCGGCTTGGCGAAAATCTGTAGCCCGTCACAAGGAGAATGGCCATGAAAGCTTGGATGTCGGGCAATGTCGCGGGTACGGGTACGTTTCGCTGCACCGATTGTGATTTCCCCGTCTCACTGGACGCCGTCGACGAGCTTCCGACCTGTCCCAATTGCGGCGGCACGCAGTTCATTCGGGCCTCCCTGTTCACCACCGCCCAGAATCAGGTGATCGATCTCGCCCCGGAGGTTGAAGATCACGATCGCGCCCGGATCGAGGAACTGCGTGACGGACTCGACGAGCCGGGGCAGTACGTCGCCTACCGCAACGGCGATGACGACATGGTGGCCTTCGCGCTGCGGCGTGAATGGACGCGGATCGGCCGCAGCCTGGCTGCCGACATCCGCTTCGACGACCCGACCGTGTCGCGCCGGCACGCCCTGATCGTGCGCCAGCCGGATGGACTGCGCGTGCTCGACGACCGCAGCCTCAATGGCGTCTTCGTCAACGGCGAACGCGTCGAGTGGAGCACGCTGGCCGACGGCGACGAAATCGTGATCGGGCGTCATCACCTCCATTTCGTCGACGTTCCGGTGGTCTCCGGGATGCGCTACAGCGGCGCCACCGAACACGGTTCCAAGTAGCTTCGCGCCACCGGGCCCGGGCAGTCGGGGGCCACCCCCACGCACGGTCTATAGTGGCGCCGCGATGTCGACGATCGCTGTCCTCTCACAAAAAGGCGGCACGGGAAAGACGACGACCGTCCGGACGTTGACGGACATCTTCCGCCGGGTCGGGCTGCGCGTGCTCGCCGTCGACCTCGATCCGCAGGGGAACCTGTCCGACTATCTCGATGTCGACCCCGATGCCTCGCCGTCGATCGCCGATGTCCTCTCCGGCCGCGCCAAGGCCTTCGAGGCCGTCCACGGCGGGGTCATCCCGGCGAACCTCGGGCTCGCCGAGGCGGAGTTGATGCTGGGCGGCAAGATGGGCCGGGAGCTGACGCTGAAGAAGGCCCTGGGCGAGGTCGAGAGCGACTACGACCTGGTCTTGATCGACTGCCCCCCGGCGCTCGGCCTGCTCACGGTGAACGCTCTCGTCGCCTCGCGGTGGGCGCTGCTGTCGGCCGAGGCGCAGTACTTCGCCCTGCAGGGGGTCGAGCAGGCGCTGGAGGTGATCGAGTTGGCCCGCGAGAGCCTCAATCCCGATCTCGAATGGCTCGGCGTCGTGCTCAACATCGCCGATATGCGGACCCGGCACTCGCGTGAGGCGTTCGACTCGCTGCGCGAGCACTTCGGCGAGAAGCTGATCGATACCACGATCCGCGCCTCGATCGCCTACGCCGAGTCCGCCGAGCGCGCGGTATCGATTTTGGACTACCGGCCGGACCTGGGCGCGGACTACTTGAACGTGGCCGACGAGCTGTTGCGGAGACTGGGCCTGAACGGGGAACGCGGCCAGCTGTCCACGCTGGTCAGCAGCAACGGCTCGCCGCCCGCGCCGAGCTGATCTCAAGCGGGATCAGAGACCGCGCACGTAGGCGCCCTGGGTCTCGAAGGGAGCGCGGATGACCTGCGCCCAATCGCCAGTCCGGCGCCCGAGCGCTTCGATCAGGGCGCCGGTCTGCTCGTAGTGCGACCACACCAGCACGGTCGGGCCGGCGCCCGAGATCGTCGCGCCGAGCGCTCCCAGCTTCGGCGCGAGCTCGACCAGCTCGGCGGAGCGCGGGAACAGATGCGACCGGTACGGCTGGTGCAGACGGTCGTGGAGTCCCCCGGCGATCAGGTCGAGGTCGCTGCCGGCCAAGCCCAGCATCAGCTTGCCGGCGGCGCCGACGTTGAACACGGCGTCCTCGATCGGGATCATCGCCGGGACCGCCGCCCGGGCCTCCGCGGTCCGCACCGGCTGGTGGGGCACGACCAGCACCGCCTCGAGCCCCATCGGCGGGTCGAACCGGTGCACCCCCTGGCCATCGCAGAGGACGAATCCGCCCTGCAGCGCGGCGCCGACATTGTCGGGATGACCCTCGAGCTCGGTGGCCAGGGCCTGCACGTCGGCGTCCAGCTCGAAGATGTGGTCGGCGGCGAGCAGGCCCGCGACGATTGCCGCGGCGCTCGAGCCGAGCCCGCCGCTGAGCGGGATCTTGGAGCGAATCGTGAACTCGAAGGCATCCGGCGGGGCGAGGGCCTCGAACCCCCGGACCACGAGGTTGCGGCGGTCTCGCGCCACATCGAGCTCGGTGTGCACGGCGAACGTGCCCGTCTCGGCGACCTCCACCTCGAGGTGCAGCGACAGCGCCGCCGCCAGCACGTCGTAGCCGGGGCCGAGGTTCGCCGAGGAGCCGGGGACGCGGATCTGGCGACAGCGGGCGAGGGTCACTGCAATACCGCGCGCTCGATCGCGCCGATCTCCGGCCCGCAGGGAATCACCGCGCCGGCCTGGGAGAGCGCGGTATCGGGGTCTTTGAGCCCGTGGCCGGTCAACACGCAGACGACGCGGCGGGCGTCGCCGGCGCCGTAGGTGAGCAGTCCGGCGACGCTGGCGGCCGAAGCCGGCTCGCAGAAGACGCCCTCGTGGGCGGCCAGGAAGCGGTACGCGTCGAGGATCTGCTCGTCGGTGACGGCATTGACCGCGCCGTGGGAGGAGGTCATCGCGTCCATCGCCTCCTCCCAGCGGGCCGGGTTGCCGATTCGGATCGCGCTGGCCACCGTCTCCGGATGCGCGACCCGCGCGCCGTGGACCAGCGGAGCGGCGCCTGCCGCTTGAAAGCCGAACATGCGCGGGCGCATTTCCACCTCCTTGAACCCCTTCCAGTAGGCGGTGATGTTGCCGGCGTTGCCCACCGGGATGCAGAGCGCCTCGAGCTCCCCATCGAGCTCCTCGGCGATCTCGAAGGCCGCTGTCTTTTGCCCCTCGATCCGGAACTGGTTGACCGAGTTGACCAGCGAGATCGGATGACGCGAAGCGAGTTCGCGAACCAGGGTGAGGGCCTCGTCGAAGTTTCCCTGCAGCGCGATCACCCGCGCGCCGTGCATCAGCGCCTGGGCCAGCTTGCCGGTGGCGATCTTGCCTTCGGGCACGATCACCGCGCCGCGGAGACCGGCGCGGGCCGCATAGGCGGCGGCCGAAGCCGCCGTGTTGCCGGTCGAGGCACAGACGACGGCCGTGGCGCCCTCGCGGACCGCGGCCGAGACCGCGCAGGTCATGCCCCGATCCTTGAACGAACCGGTGGGATTGGCCCCCTCGAGCTTGAGCCACACCTCGCTGCCGGCGCGCTCGGAGACCCGCGGAGCCAGCACCAGCGGAGTCGATCCCTCCTGGAGGGAGACGACTGGATCCCCGGGCGCGAACGGCAGACGGTCGCGGTAGCGCTCGATCAGCCCGGGCATGGGCGGCAGCATGTCAGACTGCTTGCCGATGGCGGTGACGGTCCCCCCAGGACGACAGCAGGAGCGTCCGAGCGATGGCTACTTCCCGCGCGCCAGCTCGATCCTGCGCCGCGTCCACGAGGAGCGCCTGGTCGGGCTGTTCTACGGCCAGCGGGCCCTGTGCATCGGCGCGCTGGCGCCGCTCAACTACGTCGGTACCAGCGAGCACTCCTACGCCAGGCAGACGCCGTTCAAGCGCCTGGTGCACACCGGCAACGCGTTCGAGACGATCTACTTCGGCAGCCGCGAGGACGCCGACAAGGTGCTGGCCTACGTCGGGAAGCTCCACCGGGCCGTCGTCGGCAGGCTGCCGCAGGACGCGGGGGTGACCCCGAAGGGGACGACCTACTCGGCGCTGGACCCCGAGCTGATGCTGTGGACCGTCGCCGTGATCGCCGATTCCGCGCAGTTCTTCTATGAGCTGTTCGTAGGGCAGCTCTCGGCGCAGGAGCGAGACGCGCTGTGGGCGGAATACGTCCGCTTCGCCGAGCTGTTCGGGATGCCGCGCGAGGCCGCGCCGGCCTCCTACGTGGAATTTCGGGCCTGGTGGCGCGGGCGGCTGGCCAGCCAGGAGATGTTTCTCACCGACGAGGCGCGGTACGTCGGCTACGCGACCGCGTTCGAGATCCCTCTCCCCGTCCTGCACCAGCCCGCCAAGCGCATCCACGATCTGATCATGCTGGGAAGCCTTCCGCGGCGGGTCAGGGAGCTTTATCGGCTGAGCTACCGTGGCCGGGACGAGGCCGCCTTCCGCGCTGCGGTCCAGGCGATCAAGACGGCGCGCGGCGTCGTTCCCGGCCGTCTCACCCGGGGCTGGAACACCGGCTCCTTCGAACGCGTGGCCAAGACCGAGCGCTGGCGGATCGCCCACGACCGGCCGACTCCGACCGTGGCCAGCGACGGCCCGCGGACGTTGCCGCGCAGCCGTTACCTCAGCTGACCTGCAGGACGACCTTGCCGGTGGCGGCGCGCTGGTCGATCAGCTCGAGCGCCTCGGACGCCCGCTCGAGCGGAAACTGCGCGCCCACCACCGGACGCACGAACCCCTGATCGATCAACGCCGTGATCGCCGCGCCGATCTCGACATTGAGATCTGGCTTGGACATGGCAAAGGCGCCCCAGCCGGCGCCGATCACCTCGGTGTTCCCGAGCAACAACCGGTTGACCTTGACCTCGGGAATCGAGCCGCCGGTGAAGCCGACGACCACCAGCCGCCCGCCCTCGCGCAGCGAACGCAGACTGTCGGTGAAGCGCTCGCCCCCGACGGGGTCGATCACGATGTCCACGCCCCCGCCGGAGATCTCCTTGGCCTCGTCCTTCCAGATCCCGTCCGAGCGCACGACGGCGTCGGCGCCGGCCTGACGGGCGACCTGCTCCTTGGCCTCGCTGGAGACCACGGCGATCGACTGGCCGCCGAGCCCCTTGGCGACCTGCAGCGCGGCCGTGCCCACCCCCCCGGCGGCACCGTGGACGAGCACCCAGTCGCCGGACTTCATGCGCCCGCGAAGCTTCAGGCAGAAGTACGCGGTGTGGTAGTTGAGCACCAGGCTCGCCCCCTGGGCGAAGTCGAGCGAGTCCGGCAAAGGGAACGCGAAATGCTCCGGCGCCACCGCGACCTCGGCGAAGCCTCCGAGCATGCAGAAGGCCGCGGCGCGGTCGCCGGGTTCGACCGACGCGCCGGCCGGGGCGCTACGCACGATGCCGCCGACCTCGCTGCCCGGAACGAACGGCAGGTCCGGCTTGAACTGGTATTCCCCGCGGGTCTGGAGCACTTCCGGGAACGAGACCCCGGCGGCGTGGACGTCGATCACCACCCCACTCCCGGGCGTGAGCATGTGCGAGGCCTCGGGCTCGGGAACATCGGCCCGCCGCAGCGCACTGGCCGGCCCGGACAAATCGACGATCTGCATCGCGCGCATGGCTGGCCATCGTATTCATCCCCGAGCACGACCGGCGGACCTCGGACGATCAGCCGAACTCCTCCTCCAGCACGCGGATGGCCCGCGGTGGGGCGCGGAGCACGTCGAGGGCGGCGATCTGCTTCATCGCGGCCTCGAAGCGCGACTCGAGCACCGGGTGGACGACCATCACCAGGCTGGCCTGATTGCCTTTTCCCTTCTGCACGACGGACTTCACCGACACGCCGTCCACGGCCAACACCTGGGCGACCTGCGCGAGCACGCCCGGCTCGTCCGCCACCTCGAGGTGCAGGTAGAAGGCGGAGACGACGTCCTGGACCAACTCGAGCACCTGTGATGCCGACGGCGTGCTCGACGGCGGGATCATTGCGCTGATCACGTCGCCGAGGACGGCGCTGGCCGTCTGGGGGCCGCCCGCTCCCGGGCCGGACATGGTGATCTCGGTGATCGCCTCGGACTCGACCGTGACCGCGTTGAACGGGCCGTTGACCGAGGCCAGCGGATGTCCGGGATACAGGAACGCGGGGTGAACGCGCACCGACAGCCCCTCGCCGATGCGCTCGGCGGTGCCGATCAGCTTCAGGCCGAGGCCGAGGTCGCGGGCGAACTCGAGGTCGTCGGGCTGGATCTGCTCGATCCCCTCGTAGCGCACCTGGTCGAGATGGACCGGGGTGTCGAAGGCCAGCCGCGCGAGGATCGCCATCTTCGCCGCCGCGTCGCGCCCGTCGACATCCTCGGACGGATCGGCCTCGGCGTAACCGAGGCGCTGGGCCTCGACCAGCGCCGCCTCGAACGTCATCCCCGTGCGAGCCATCTCGGTAAGGATGAAGTTCGTCGTCCCGTTGACGATCCCGTGCACGCGATCGACGCTGGCGCCCGCTAGCGATTCCTGCAGCACTCGGATCACCGGGACCACGCCGGCGACCGCCCCCTCGAACCGCAGCTGGACCTTCTCCGCGCGGGCGACCTCCCAGAGCTCCTCGCCGAACCGGGAGAGCAGCTGCTTGTTGGCGGTGACCACATGGCGCCCGGCACGCATCGCCCGGAGCACGTAGTCGCGGGCCGGATCGATCCCGCCGATCAGCTCGACGATCAGCTCCGAGCCCTCGAGGATCTCCTGGAACGAGCCGCTGCCGCGGGTCAGGACGCCAGAGATCGACGGGCGCAGACCGGTGATCCGCTCGATCCGCTCGGCCCGGGCCGGCAGCAGCTGCTCGAAGGCGGCGCCGACCGTGCCGCGCCCCAGCAAGCCCACCCGGAAGCCGCGTTCAGCTTCGCTCACCGCTGTCCCGATCCTGGACGTCGCGGCTCATCAGGTCGGCGTAGTTCTCCCGGCGGACGACGGCGCGCGCCTGGCCGTCCCGGCAGAACACCACCGGCGGGCGCGGAACCCCGTTGTAATTGTTGGCCAGCGAGTAGCCGTAGGCGCCGGTGACGGGCGTCACCAGCACATCCCCGGGCGCCGGATCGGCCAGCGCGACGTTGCGGACGATCACGTCGCCGGACTCACAGTGCTTGCCGGCCACGTGACAGCGGGTGGTCGGCTCGCCCAGCGCGCGATCGGCGATCAGCGCCTCGTACACCGCGCCGTACATCATCGGCCTGAGGTTGTCCGACATGCCGCCGTCCACCGCCACCCAGGTCGAGACGTTGCGCTTGACCGTCTCGATCGTGTAGAGCGTGACCGTCGAGTTGGCCACCAGCGCCCGCCCGGGCTCGATCAGCAGGCGCTTGTCCGGCCCCAGCTCCGCGTGGGCGGTGCTGACGATCGCCGCGACGTAGTCGGCGATCGCCGGCGCATGCTGTCCTCGCGTATAGGCGGCCCCGAGCCCGCCGCCGAGGTTGTAGATGGGAAAACTGCCGAGCCGAGCGACCGCGCGGACCGCGACCCGGAACGGCTCGAGCTCGAGCAGCTGCGACCCGATGTGAAAGTGCAGCCCCACCAGCCGCAGACGGCGCGAGCGCCCCAGGCGCTGGATCGCCTCCCGCGCCGCCTCCAGCGAGAAGCCGAACTTGGAATCGGCCTGTCCGGTCGAGATCGCGCTGTGGGTGGCCCCGGCCACGCCGGGGGTGACACGAACCAGAACCTCCTGCTCGCGCTCGAGTTCCGCGGCGATCCGCTCGAGGCGTTCGATCTCATCGAGCGAGTCGACCACGATGTGACCGACCCCCGCCTCCAGCGCGGCGCAGATCTCGCCGGCGGACTTCGCGTTCCCGTGCAGATAGATCCGGGCGGGATCAAACCCGCCGGCCAGGGCCAGGGCGAGCTCGCCGCCGGAGGCGACGTCGCAGGCCAGTCCCTCTTGGGCCAGCACGCGATACACGGCAGTGCAAGGGAACGCCTTGGAGGCGAACAGCACGTCGAAGTCGGCGTGGCGGGCGCGCATCTCCTCGACGTAGCTCCGCGCCCGAGCCCGCAGATCCTCTTCGGCTACGACATAGACCGGGGTTCCGTATTCGCGCGCCAGCGCCACCGCATCGCAACCGGAGATCTCGAGGTGGCCCCGTTCGTTGACGCGCGTTCCGAGGGGATAGACACCCGACAGTGATTCGGTCGTGACGCTCACGGCGGGCCCGATCATGCCATGCCGCCTGGCATGATCGCCGTATGAGCCGCTCGAGCCGCATGCGGACCGTGACCGACGCGCTCCCGGCGCAGATCGCGCAGCGCGACGGCCTGGCCTACTCACTGTGGTTGCCGGACCCCGGCCGGCCGGTGCGGGGGGGCGTGGTCATCCTGCACGGCGCCGGATCCTGCAAGGAGAGCCATCACGACTTCGCCCGCGCGCTGCTGGGCGCCGGCTTCGCCGCCCTGGCGTTCGACCAGCGCGGTCACGGGGCCAGCGACGGCCCGATGGATGCCCGGGTGGCCGATGATGTCGCCAGCATGGCGGCGGTGCTCCGCGAGGGGATCGGCGACCCCGGCGCCCCGATCGCGCTGCGGGGATCGAGCATGGGCGGGTTGCTGGCGATCCTCGCCGCCGCCCGCGTCGATGCCCGCGCGGTCGTGGCGATCTGTCCGGCCAGCGCGGCCGGGCTGCGCCGCGGGATCGCCGCTGGGCGCTTCGGGTTCGCGGCCGACATCGACGCGCTCGAGGGACTGCTCGCGCTCTGCGACCTGAACGCCATGGTGGAGTCGCTCGAGGCCCCGCTGCTGATCCTGCACGCCGAGGGGGATGAGCAGGTCCCGGTGGAGCACTCGCGCGAGCTGGCCACGCACATGCGCGCGGCGGGCAGCCGCCTGATCGCGGTTCCCGGCGGTCACCACCGCTCGATCCAGCACGACGGAGAGATGCAAGCCGTCAGCCTGCGGTTCCTCGAGCGGTCGCTGTCCCGATAGGCGTCCCGCGCCGGCTCGGCCGGCGCCGCCGGGCCTACTGGTGCCGGGTGAGGATGCCGTTGAGCCCGTTGCCGACGCCCGAGAGCGTTCCCTGCAAGTTGCCGGTCGCCGACCCGATCGTGCCGTCCAGCCCTCGGCCGGTGCCGTTCACAATCTGCTCGAGGCCGGGGCTGAGCCCTCTGAGCTTGCTGGCCACGGCGCCGGTGAGTCCGCTCACGACCGACCCCAGCCGACTGCCCGTGTTGGCGACGGTCGCGCCCAGCGTGCCGGTGACCGCCTGCGTCGCGGCACCAAGCGTCGCGCCCAGCGTCGGAGCGCCGCAGTTGCTGCACGGAGTCGTGGTCGGCGGCGGGGCTGCCCCCGGACTGGCGGGCGGGGTCGAGGTGAAGGAGGGATGGTGTCCTCCATGGGATCCGGGGGGGGGCGCCGCCAGAATCGCCGTCACGGGTTGGCCGGAGGCGAGTCGGCCGCCCGCCGGTCCCGTCCCGGCCCCGGTCGCCGCCTGACGGGTCGAGGAGGCCGTCTGGACGGAGGCCAGCGCGACGAACTGCCTGACCTGCGTGTGCGAGCTCGACGGCCGCGCCGGGCCGGCGAGCACCGCGACCGGCGTAGCCTGGGCACCGACCTGCGGCCAGCCGCGAAACGACACCACGGCGCTGGCGAAGAAGAACACGATCGCCGCTCCGGCGAGCAGCGATCCGGCGGTGCCAAAGCCCGCGATGTAAGCCCGAGTCGCGCGCACGTGATGCATCTATCGGCCGTCCCGGTGGATTGCTTTAGCGATTCTAATTCAGGCCGTGGCCAGCGCGGGGCGCCGGCTCCCCTGAACGCCGATTCCGCCCCGGCGCTGGAGCACGTAGAGCCACAGCGCTCCCGCGATCATCAGGCCGATGCTCTCGAGTTGCGGCGCGGTCAGATCGGCCACGATCCGGTGGTTACGGCGCACGAATTCGACCAGCAGCCGCTCGAGACCAGAGAGCAGGAGATAGAAGGCGAACAGGGCGCCCGGCCTGAACCGATCCCGCATCCGCCACAGCCACCAGGCGATCAGCCCCATGGCCAGCGTCTCGTAGATCGGCGTGGGCTGCACCTTCACCCCGGGCGGCGTCGGAACCGTCCCGTGCCGGTAGCCCATCGCCCAGGGCAAGCTCGAGGGCTTCCCGTAGTCACCGTCGCCGGAGACCTGACAGCCGATCCGGCCGATCGCGTAGCCCATGGCCAGCGGCACCGAGGCCAGATCGAGCAGCGCGAGCGCGAACATGCCGCGCCACCTCGCCCAGGCGATCACCGCGATCGCCCCGCCGATCACGCCGCCGTACCAGACCAGCCCGGAGCCGGAGAAGAGACTGCCCAGCAGGTCGTGCTTGACCTGGCTGTAGTTCTGGACGATGAAATAGACCCGCGAGCCGACGAGCCCGCCGATCATGGCCGCGAAGGCCATCTCGTAGGCGTAGTCGATTGGCTTGCCGAGCTCTCGCAGGCGCCGCATCAGGATCGCTCCGGCGGCCAGGAAGGCACAGGCGAAGATGATCCCGAAGCTCTTCAAAGAAATGCCCAGCACGTGGATCTCGGGCCGCATCCCCCACAGGGTAGGGCTCCGGAGCACTACCATGGCCCGCCTCGTGGAGAGCGCGCCGTCCAGCCAGCCCTCGGTTGCCGTGGCGATCCCGGCCTACAACGAGGCGGACGGGATCGGCGGCTTCCTGGAGGAGATCGACCGGGCGCTCTCGCCCCACGTGCGCTCGCTGGCGCTGATCGTGATCGACGACGCCTCCAGCGACGACACCGGCCGCGTGCTCGGCGAAGTGGCCCCGCGGCTGAGCGGGACGCTCGAGGTGATTCGCAACGCCGAGAACCGTGGCCACGGTCCGAGCGTGCTCGAGGCCTACCGCCGGGCGCTGCGCTGGCGGCCCGACTACGTGCTTCAGGTCGACGGCGACGGCCAGTTCCTGGGCAGCGACCTGCGGCGGGTGCTGGTGCTGCTGCTCGACGAAGCGCATGCCGTCTGCGGCGTCCGCCGCTTTCGCCAGGACCCGTGGTTCCGGATGATCATGACCCGCCTGGTCCGCAGCTACATGAACTTCAGCTTCGGCGTCGGCGCGCGAGATCCGAACTGCCCGCTGCGCGGCTACGAGTCGGCGATGTTGCAGGACCTGCTGAGCGCGCTCCCCGGCGACTGCCTGGTGCCCAACCTATATCTCACCGTCGTCGCCTCCCGGCGCGGTCTGGCGCTGGTCGAGGTCGACGTCAGCCACAGAGTGCGCCGCGGAGGCTCGGCCGAGGGGACCACCTGGAAGCAAGGCACGCGCTCGCCGGTGCCGTGGCGACTGGTGCGGTTCTCGTTGGCGGCGCTGCTCGAGACGCGCTCGTTCCGCGCTTCATTGGACGCCTGAGGCCCCCTCTGACGCTGGCCACGTGTGCCCTCCGTCTCTGGTTCGTTCCCGTGTCACCGGAGAACCTAGACCCAAGTGCCGGCGCCGGCAAGCCGAGCGCTCGCGCAGCTATCCTCGCCCGGGCCGTGGGCCAACCCAGCCCGTCTCCGATCCAGCATCAGCACCCGGGCGCCCGGGGAGCGAGGCGCCTGGTCACGATCGGGGTCTACGACTGGGATGTTCAGAGCTGGAGCCGAGCGCTGGCCGACGCCGACGTCAGGGTGGTGTGGGATGTGCGCCAGCGCCGCGGCGTTCGCGGTCCTCGGTACGCCTGGGCGAACTCCCTGCGCCTGCAGCGCACACTCGCCGAAGCCGGAATCGCCTACGCCCACCACAAGGAGCTCGCACCGACCACGGCGTTGCGTCACCTGCAGTACGCCGAGGACGCCCGCCAGGGGGTGGGCAAGCGCTCCCGGGTCGTGCTGGCGGAGGAGTACCGCCGGCGGTATACCCACGAGATCCTCGATCGCGTGCCGATCGCGCCGCTGCTGGCACAACTGCCGACCGGGGGCGCGTGCGCTCTGCTCTGCGTAGAGCGGGACCCCGAGGCCTGCCATCGCTCGCTCCTGGCCGAGCGGATCGCCGGCAAGGGCGAGAGCGAGGTGGCGATCGCCCACCTGCGCCCGTGACCGTCCCTGGCCGGGATTCGCCCGGGCGCCGGCCGGGTAGAAACGCCGCCGTGGCACCGATGAGGCTGACATGAACCGGACGCGGGCGGCGGCCGCCGCCATCCTGACCTCGCGCGTGGCCTACGGGGTGGGGCTGGCTGTGGCTCCGGAGCGGCTCGCGGCGGGCTGGCTCGGGGCATCGGCCTCCTCGAAGGCCGGTCAGGTGCCGCTCCGCGCGCTGGGCGCCCGCGAGGCGGCGTTTCACGGCGCCGCGTTGATCGCGCTGGCCCGCGACGAGCCGGTGCGGCGCTGGCTGGTGGCGAGCATCGCCGGCGACCTGACCGACGTGGTGTCCACGATCGCCGCCCGCCGCGAGGTGCCCGGCAAGGCTCCGGTGCTGACGGTGGCGCTCGGTGGCGGCGCCGCCGCGCTCAGCGCCGTGCTGGCCCGCGCGCTCGAGCGCTGAGGCGCGCTTCCGGATGGTCATCACCACGGGTGCTGCCTAGGGTTCACGAACCGTGGTCCGGCCGCGGATCGACCCGCGCCGGCGCCGGGGCACTTTCGGCGTATGCCGGGCGACGAACTCGGAGAGATAGGCGTCGAGCGACGGCCCGTCGTGGAAGATCCGCTCGCCGTAGACGAAGCCAGTCTCCCACCACAGGCATTGCACGCGGGCCTCGTCGGTGAGCCGGTCCCGGAAGCCGGCGGGGAACCGATCGCTGGCCCGGTTGTGCAGCACGTGGTGCTTGAACACGAACGTGAGCCGATCCTCCTCGGCGTCGATCAGCCAGCGGTGGTGCCCCCAGCCGGCCCAAGGCCCCTGGAAGCCATAGGACTGCTCCTCGAGCCGGGAGGGGACCTCGATGTACCCGGCTCGCGAGACCCTGATCAGCTCGCTGCACACGAACACCGGATCGCGCACGTCCTCGAGCGTATGCGAGCAGATCGAGAAGTCGAACTGACGATCGGCGAACGGCCATGGCTCACGGTCGCAGATGTCGCGCTGCACCCAGGTCTCGGCACTGAAGCGCTCCGCCTCGGGGTCCGGCGGCAGGCCATAGCCACCGCGGTCCTCGAAGGGCTGCAGGTCGATTACCCAGTCGGCGCGGGGAAACGGGCTCGCCCCGCCGCCCACGTCGAGGACCTGGTCTCCGTCATCCAGTCGCTGCAGGATGTTGTTGTGGCTCTCGGCGAGCATCGGTGTCGGCCATCACTCCGGGTTGCCGTGATCGGACGAGCTCATGGCCGCAGGAGGGTAGCGCCGCTGCTACCGTCGCCCGCCGGTGAGCTCGCTGAGGATCGAGGACGTCCCGCTGTGGTACCACACGCTCGAGCTCCCGGGAGGGATGATCACTCCCGGCTGGTTCGATCTCCGCGGTCAGGCGCTACGTCTCCCCTGGCCCGACCTGCGCGGCAAGCGCTGTCTCGACGTGGGCACCTACGACGGCTTCTACGCCTTCGAGCTCGAACGCCGCGGCGCCGCCGAGGTGGTGGCGACGGACATCCCCGATCACGAGGACTGGGACTGGCCGGCGTCGATGCGTCTGGTCGGCGGCCAGGCGCTCGCGGCGCTGGCCGGGGAGAAGGGGCGCGGCTTCGAGGTCGCCCACGCCGCGCTCGGATCGCGCGTGCGCAAGCGCACCCTCAACGTCTACGACCTCTCCCCCGAGGCGATCGGCACCTTCGACGTGGTGGTGTGCGGGAGCATGCTCCTTCACCTACGCGATCCCGTCCGGGCGCTGGAGGCGATCCGCTCGGTCTGCTCGGCCTGGCTGCTCTCGATCGATGCGGTGTCGCTGAAGCTCAGCGTGCTGCATCCGCGCCGTCCGACCGCCGAGCTGGCGATCGACGACCGCCGCTGCCAGTGGTGGACGGCCAACGCCGCCGGTCACCGACGCATGATCGAGATGGCGGGGTTCGAGGTGACCACGTCGTTGCGGCCGTTCTGCGAGCCCTTCGGAGCCGGGCACCCGGCTCGCCGCCGGGGCGAGCGCGACCTGCGTTCCCGCGGCGTGCACCTGGCCCAGCGCGTGCTCACCGGTAACGAGGGCGTGCCCCATGCCGCCTTGCTCGCCCGTCCGCGCCTTCCCTCTGGCCCTTAGGGGCCGGTCAGAGTGCTCGGCCCGTAGATCCGGAAGTAGGCGGTCTGGAAGGCCGGGGTCTCGCCGGCCAGGCACGCCTGAGCCGAGCCCGGCGCTCCGAAGACCAGACCCGGGTGCCCCGGGACCGGCACGGCGCCCACGACCCGGACGACCACCCACCCCACCCGCGCGCGCGCCCTGACCTGGCCGCACGGCTCGTGCTCGCCGATCAGGGAGATGCGGTGCTGGAGCTCGTCGCCGACCACCAGCCCGATGGCCACCGGGGTGCTCGCCACCACCGCATGGGAGCTGTCGAAACCCGGACGGGAGTAGAGGTAGGCGATGACCTGCTGATCCCATTCGGAGCTGACCGCCGCGTGGCGCCCGAGAAATCCCGCCGAGCCCTTGGCCAGGACCAGTGCGGCGGCGAGAGCCACGACGAGTCCGGTCAGCACGGTGCTCGCTCCCGGCCACCGCCGCGACCGGCCGCGGGACCCCGGCGAGATCAGCAGCGACCAGGCCCCAGCGAGCGCCGGTGCAGCCACCAGCCCCAGCAGCGCACCGGCGAGCAGGCCCGGGACCAGCCACGTGCTGAAGGGCAGGAAGAAGCCGTGCTGGATGTCCCGCACCAGCCCCCAGACCAGCGCGCCGGCCAGAGCAGCGGCGGCCAGCAGACGGGCCCAGAACGGCCCGTCGGTGGCGCTGAGCGCCAGGGCACCGGCACCCGCGGCGAACACCGCCATCAGGTAGCGGACCGTGCTGCCCACCGCGCCAGCCAGGAAGTCGCCGTCGGGGAGCCCGGTGAGGGGCGAGTTCGCCCACACCACCGCGCCAAGGGCCACGACGGCGGCGCCCAGCACCGGGCGGCGGCGCCGGCTCAACAACGGGACGACGACGCCGCCGACCAGCAGGACGACGAGTCCCGCGGTGGCGGTCAGGTAGGCCTGCAGGTTGTCGAACAGGGTGTATTGCAGCCGCGAGGCCATCGTCTTGGACAGGACCTTCAGCAGCGGCGGGACGGGGTCCCCCCACGGCAGCGAGAGGAACGGCCACAGCGGCGAGCCGTGGTCGATCAGGTTGCGCACGTACCACGGCGTCCCGACCAGCGCGGCCGCCGCCGCCGCCAGGAGCAGCGGCCCGCGGATCGCGCGCAGACTTCGGCGGAGACCCCACAGGGCCCAGGCGAGCGCGACGAGGCCGAGCAGCACGACCGTGGTCTTGGTCCCCGTCGCCAGGCCGAAGCCGATGATCGCCGGGCACAGCAGCAGCGGGCGCTCACGCGCGGCCAGGCACAGGGCGACGCAGCAGACGAGCCAGGTCAGGGCCGGCAGGTCTGTGCCCGGCTGGCCCATGGCGGCGAGGATCAGCGGCCCCAGCAGCAGGGCGCCGAGGGCCAGACAGCGGAAGGTCGCCGGCACCCTCAGCTCGCGCAACGCCAGCCATCCGGCGGCGGCCAGCAGCAGCGCGCTGGCCGGCGACCACAGCGTCAGTGCCGCAAAGCCGCGGGATAGGCCGGTCATCCACGCCGTCAGGACCTCGTTGGTGAGCGGGTAGTTGCCGACCGGAAGCCCGTAGTAGAACTGGAGCACGGCGCCCGGATGCCCCGACTGGACGAAGCCCACGACCTCGGGCAGGTGATAGGTGATCCCGTCGTAGCCGGGCGCGGGACGGTGCAGGATGGTCAGCGCGAGCGCCACCGCCGCCCCCGCCACGGCGCCGACACCGGCGCGGGCACCGATCGAGAGGCCGCCCCACCAGTCCGGCAACTCGCGCCGCACCGGCGTCTCCGGTGCCGGTAGCCAACGACGGGCGGCCAGCCAGGTGATCAGCGCGGCAGCACTCAGCGCCGCGCTCGACCCACCGAGCGCCAGCAGCCCGAGCCCGAGCGCCTCGATCACCGCGGCCGCCGCCACCAGCACGGTCCAGCCGACGAAGCGCTCGAGGCCGCGAGGGGCCAGACGCGAGGCCAGACGCAGACCGGCGTCCCCCAGCGCGACCAGGGAGCCCGCCAGCAGCAGGCTGTGGATCACGCTGGTGACGTGTATCACGGGGTCAGGCGGCGCGAACGCCAGATCCCGCGCCGGTGCAGGATCAGCCGCACCGCAACCCACAGCGTCTTGAGCCCGTAGACCGTAGCCGGCCAGAGCTTTATCGATGAGGCGTCATCGAAGTAGCGCGAGCGCGCCGGCACCTCGGCGATGCGGAAGCCGAAGTGCGCCGCCTGCATCAGGACCTCCGAGTCAAAGGAGTAGTCGAGCGAGTTGCGCAGGAACGGCACCGTCATCAGGAACCGACGCGAATAGGCTCGGTACCCGGTGTGCAGCTCGGACAGCTCGGTGCCGAGCACCCGATTCTCGATCTTGGTGAGCATCCGGTTGGCCAGGAACTTGTACCGGGGCATCCCGCCGGCGCGGGCCGCGCCGGCCTCGGCGAACCGGGAGCCCAGGACCATGTCGGCCTCGCCGTCGAGGATCGGCTTTATCAGCTGAGGAATCAACTCGGACTCGTACTGTCCGTCGGGGTGGAGCATCACCACCACGTCGGCCCCGCGCTGAAGCGCCTCGAGGTAGCACGTCTTCTGGTTGCCGCCATAGCCCACGTTGTGGGGGTGCCAGATGAAATGCAGGGGCAGCGTCGAGGCGACCACGAGCGTCTCGTCGGTCGACTTGTCGTCGACGAGGATGACCTCATCGACGGTGTCGGCGGGAATCGAGCGGAACGTGCGCTCGAGCGTCGGCGCTGCGTTCAGGGCCGGCATCACCACCACGACTTTGGGTTTCTCCGTCATGAATGCGCCGGAGCGTAGATGGCGGTGACGCCGTCGTAGTAGACCGGACGCTCGCCACGCAGGCACTGGGCCGCGTCGAAGCGCGCCGTGATGCTCGGCGAGTATGCCCCCGGCTGCACGACGACCCAGCCCCGTTGCAGACGCTCGCGGACGCGGGCGCAGGGCTCGTCGGTCCCGATCAGTGACAGGGGATGGCGCAGGTGCGGACCGGCCAGCGTGGCGATCACCGCCGGCGCCAGGCCGATGGGCTGGCTGCCCGAGGCAAAGCCGGGCTGCGAGAGCATGAACGCCAGCACCGGTGAGTTGGGGTCGGGGGTGGCGGCCTCGCGAGCCAGCCAGCCCGGCGCGATCACGGCGAGAAAGACCGCCGCGGCGATGGGCACACCCAGTCGGAGCAGCAATGGCGCTCTGAACAGCCCGGTGAGCGCCCCGAGGCGCACCGTGACGACCCCGACGAGCGCGCCGGCGGCGGCGCCGGCGAACAGGTACCCGGGGGTCGGGATGTCGGGAAAGCTGAGCGCGAGATCCGCCGCGAACGACGCCACCGCGGCGGCGCCCAGCGCGCCCGTGACCACTCGGCGTCGGAGCGGCCGTGCGTCACGGGCGCTCACCGCGAGCGCCACGGCACACGCGCATAGCGGTGCGAGCAGGTAGCGCACGGTGGTCAGCGCGAGTGGGTGGAGCAGCGGATTCTCGGCAATGCCGGTGAACGGCGCCAGCCCCCAGGAAAGCAGGGCGGCGCCGGCGACGACGGCGGACAGGAGCACCGCGCGGGTGCGCGCCAGCAACGGGGTCGCGATGACGCCCGCGATCAGCACAATGCCGCCCGAGACCCACTTCAGGTAGAGATCGGGCAGGGCCGATAGCGTCGCTCCGGGGCGGCTGAGGAAGGAGACGTTGAACAGCGCCAGCGCGCGCGGCATCCGATCGCCGGTGGGCCCGGAGCTAAACGGCCACAGGGGCCAGCCGTGGACGACCAGGTCCCGCACGTACCAGGGGCCGCCAACCAGCGCCGCGCCCACGGCGCCCCCGGCGATCGGCCAGCGGCCGGAGACGAGGCGATCGCGGCAGCGCCAGGCTCCGAGCAGGAGCACGACCACCGCGAGCGGGGCCACGGTCGTTTTCGTCCCGACGCCGAGCCCGGCGGCCACCAGCGCCGGGCCAAGCAGCGCGGGACGCCGCCCCGCGCCCAGGCTGAGCGCGGCCGCACAGGCCAGCCACGACACGGCGATCACGTCGCTGCCGGGCCCGGCCGCGTTGATCCCGATCAACAGCGTTGGCATCGTGCCCACCGCGGCCAGCGCGGCGAACGCCGCGGCCCGGGGGATCCGCAGGACGTCCAACAGGCGCCACAGGGCCAGCAGCAGCAACGCCACCACCGCTGTCGACCATGCCGCCAGCGGAGCGAACGTGCGCGAGATGCCGAGGACCCAACTGAGGAGGACCTCGTTGGTGATCGGGTAGTAGCCGACCGGGATGTCGTAGCGCAGGGTCTGGACGGCTCCGGCATGCCCCGAATGCAGCCAGCCGAGGGCGTCGGGGAGGTGGTACTCCAGCGCATCGAGGCCAAAGCCGGGCCGCCGCGCGACCTCGGCGATAGCGCCGGCGGCGAGGCCCATCAGCGTCAGGACGAGTAGCCGCTGAAGCGCCGTCGCCCGGCGCCAGCGACCCAGCAGTGGCTCGACGAGCGAGAAACGGGTCCCGGTCAGGCGCCAGCGGACGACCAGCCAGGCGATAAGGGGACCGGCAGCCAGCCCCGGGACGCTTCCGGACCGGCCGGCGAGGCCAAGGGCCAGGGTCCAGCAGACGACGAAGCCGGCGGCCAGTGTCACCGCGACGAGAACGCGCTCGATCACGCTGTCGGGAGCGGCGTTCGGCCCCGGCGAGGAGGTCAGCGGAGGCGAAGCAGTCAGCGGGACGGCGACACGCAGCGCAGCGGCGCCGAGCGCGCCCAGCGCGAGCACGAGCACGAACTGGTCGAGCCACATCGCTTCAGCTCAGCCCAGGTCGCAGACGGCGACGACGTCGAGCGCGAGCTCCGGCGTGTGCGACTCCAGCCGGAAGTCCTCGGGACCGATTGCGTCCGCGCCCGTGGCGGGCACCCGGCGGCTGGCCGACAGGCGCCGGTCGTACAGGCGCTGGCGCCGGGCGCGGGGGATCAGCCGGCGCAGGCGCAGGGGATCCAGCGACAGCACCCGGTCGAGCGCCCGGCGCTCGTCGGCCACCAGCCTTCCGTAGCGCGCCGAGCCGTGCAGGCCGAGGATCTCCACACGGGAGAACGCCGATGCGCACAGCGCTCGCAATTGGGTCGGGTCGTACTCGACGTAGTGATAGGGGTCGATGATCTCCTCCGGCCGGGCGAACGTGAGCCGGTTGGGGGTCACGAACACGGCGCGACCGCCGGCGACGAGCACCCGTCTGACCTCGGTCAGGACGCGCTCGGGGTCGGGAACGTGCTCGATCGACTGCACCGAGAGGACACCGTCGAACTCCGCGGCCCCGAAGGGCAGCGATCGCATGTCGGCCACCCGGGTCTCGCGCTCCTGGCCGGCCAGGGCCGAGGCCTCGAGGTCGACCCCCACCGTCTCGCGCGGGGCCAGCTCGCGGTAGGAGTGCCCGGTGCCGCAGCCGAGGTCGAGCACGCGACCGTCCGGCAGCAGCGGCGCGCACAGCCGGTAGGCGGCGACATGGCGCTGGAAGGTCGGGCCCCACCCGCCCTCGGAGGTGCTCACCCGCTCGCCGGTGATCATGTGCGCGGCGCTCCGCTCATCGCTGCACCGAGGCCTCGAGACACAGCGGGCAAGGCTACCGCGTGAGCCATCGCGAGCTGAGAGCGAGCACCGCAGCGACCGCGAGCCCCGCCCAGACGAGGTCCATCAACGGCACGTAGAGGCGCTGCAGCGAGGGCACGGCAAAGCGGAAGTACAGCTCGGCGGCGGGCAGGGCGAGCGCCGCCTGCAGCGCCGCGACCGCCACCGGCCGGCCGGCGAGCAAAAAGAACGGGATCCCCCAGACGAAGTACTGGAAGGCCATGTCGGGGTTGGTGGCGTACACGACCAGCCAGATCAGGGCGGCCGCGGGCACCGGTGGCATGCGGCGGTAGAAGGCGTAGGCCCCGGTGGCGAGCACCGCCACGCCGACGATCAGGTTCTGGCGGTCGTAGAGAAACTGGGTCAGGCCGGTGAGATGCACGACTCGTAGGTCCTGCCAGCCGTGCACCAGCCCCGGCTGGGCGAGCAGGCTGAGTCCGCCCCAGCCGGGGATCCCCTTGTTGGCGCTCAGCGAAAACACCGTCTGATGGTGGTCAGCGATCAGGAACGGCAACACCGAGAGGAAGGGAATCGCCACCGCGGGCACCAGCAGGCTCACCGCCTCACGCCGCGAGCGAGCCGTCGGCAGCAGGGCCAGGACCATGAACAGCGGAACCGTCTTGACCGAAGCTCCGAGCCCGATCAGCACTCCGGCGATCAGGCCCCGGCGCCCCCAGTCGAGCTGCCATACGATCACCGCGACCAGAGCGGGAAGAATCGCCGAAGCGTCGATCTGACCGTGGAAGCCGGAGATCAGCACCATCGAGGGGCCGAGCGCCACCAGCACCGTCGCCGCCCAGCGCTTGGCCTGCGTGGCCCCGAGACGGCCGAGCCCCCACCACAGCGCCGCCGCGATCCCGACGTCGGCGAAGATCGTCGGCACCTTCACCACCGCCCACAGAGGAACCCCCAACCCGTGGGCGATCCCGCGGCAGGCCAGCAGGATCGGGAAGAAGCCGCCCGGGTAAGGCCAGCGGAGCGCTGCGTAGACATGCAGCGGATGCGTGGCGAGCAGCTGGGCGACGATGTAGATCGAGTCCATGTCGTAGGCGACGCCGCGGTTGGTAAAGCCGATCCAGCAGCGGACGACTGCCCCGACGGTGAGCAGCGCCCCGAGGGCGAGGAGCTCCCGGCGAGGGCCTCGCGCCGCGAGCGAAGGCGGGGACGACGCGAGCTCAGTCATGGACGACGCGAGCTCCGGCGGACGCGCACGGGTCTCTGGCCCCAAGCGCTCCGGCGCAGGCCAGCACCCCGATAACCGGCTCGAGCGGAGCCCGGTAGCGCGTGCCGCTGTCGACGGTGAACACCACCGAGGCGCCCAGGGCGACGGCCAGCAGGCCGAGGGTGAGTCCGCGGCGACGGCGCGCCCGCCACAGCCCCAGGAGCGACAGCGGCAGCAGCACGGTGTAGGCGTCGAGACCGAGATCGGTGACGAAGCGGCTGCGGCCCTCGAACGGGACCTCGGCCAGCGAGCGCGAGCGCCGCCTGATGTCCCACAGCCGGGATAGGCCGTTCCAGAAGAAGGCGGCGAACACCGAGCCGGGATGGTGGGAGACGTAGTCCAGGGCCCGGTGGTTCAGACGCGAGCGCAAGGCGACGTCGCTGAGCGGGTGCCGCGGATCGAACAGGTCGGCATATCCCGGCGGCTCCCGGCGCCAGGCGTACGGAAAGAGCGGGTCGTGCGCCGCCTGCGCGTTGAAGGTCCCGTACGCCGCGGCATCCTGGAGCGAGATCGGGACGAAGCCGTGCACGACGACCGCGTTGCGGATCGTCCACGGCGCGACGATGAGGAGCGCCACCACGGTGGCCATCAGCGTCAGAGCGAGGCCGCGGCGCCATCCCATCCGCAGCGACCAGCCCACCATGGCCCCGGCCAGCACGAACTCGCTCGAGGGACGGATCAGCAGGGTCAGGCCGAGCAGCGCCCCGGTGACCACGGCCCGCCGCGGGCTCGGCTTTCCGGTGAAGATCAGCACCAGCAGCCCGGCGGTCAGCGGCGTGGCCAGCGACTCCGCGTAGAGCAGGCCTTCGTACTGCCAGGCCAACGGGTAGAGGGCCACGACGAAGGCCGCCACGCGCGCCACGCGGGTCCCGAACAGGCGCCGGGCCAGCAGCCAGGCCAAACCGATCGTGGCCGCACCGAGCGGCACCTGGAGCAGGCGCACGGCCACCACGTGGTGACCTAGGAGCGCGTACCACAGCCCCAGCCAGGCGGGATACCCAGGCGCCTTCCAGGCCCCGGCGTGGGGGATTCCGTAGGGCAGGCTGGTCCAGAACAGATGTCCGTGGGCGATCAGCTGCCCTTCGGCGTCGTACTCGGCGGGGTCCCCGAACAGAGGGTAGTGCTGCGTGCTCAGCACATAGATCAGCCGCACGGCCAGACCGAGCGCGACAGCGCCGGCCAGCCACCAGAGTTCCGCGCTGACCGTCGCGCGACGGGCCCGCAGCCAGCGCTCCGCTACGGCAGGCACGGAGCTCACCGGCGCATTATCGCGGTTACCCTTCCGGCGATGGCGCCCAACATCCTCCTGGTGGTGCTCGACGCGGTCCGCCGGGACGCCCTCGAGCCCTACGGGGCGCCCGTCGGGAGCACGCCGGCGATCGCCGATCTGGCCCGGCGCGGAACCGCTCTCCCCCACGCCTATGCCCCGTCGAGCTGGACACTGCCCTCCCACGCCTCGATGTTCACCGGCCTGCTGCCCCGGCGGCTGGGGCTGGCCCAGGCTCCGGCCGGCAATCCTCAGAGTGCCCGTCCGCTGCTGGAGCGGGTGGCCGATCGCGTGCTGGCCCGGCGGCTGCAGGACGCCGGCTTCGCGACGCACGGATGGAGCAACAACCTGTGGGTCTCGCCCTTCGCCGGTTTCGACATCGGCTTCGACAGCTTCGACTACATCGCCAGCGATCGCGGCGAGCGGGTGGGAGCGCTGGCCGGCGGCGCTCGCGCGCAGCTGGCCTGGGCGATGGAGGGCCTGCGCTCGCGCTCCGATGACGGCGCGGCAGTGGTGGCGCAGGCTCTCCGGAGCTCGATCGGCGCCTGGTCGGGACAACCGACCCTGTGGTTCGTGAACCTGGTCGAGTGCCACTCCCCGTACCTGCCGCCGCGGCCCTGGAACGATCTCCCGCCGGCCGACCGGGCGCGCTCGGGAATCGAGGCCGGGCGCCATCTCAGCTTCGAGGCGATCTGTCTCTACGTGGCCGGCCGCCACCGGGTCCCGTCGGCCGCGCTGGAGCGGATGCGCCACCTCTACGCGCGCGCCGCCGCCTACATGGACGACTGGCTGGCCGGCGTGCTCGGCGCGCTCGACGCTCGCGGGATCCTCGAGGACACGATCGTCATCGTGACCTCCGACCACGGTGAGAACTTCGGCGAGGACGGCCTCATCGCCCACGGCTTCTCGCTCGACCAGCGACTGATCCACGTGCCCCTGGTCCTCGCCGGGCCCGGCGTGAAGCCGGTCGCCGGCGTGTTCAGCCTCGCCGAGCTGCCGCGACTTGTGGCCGACACCGTCGGGCTCACCGATCATCCGTGGCGGGCCGATGAGCTTCCGGGCGGCATCGCCCTGGCCCAGTACGACCCGCTCGGCGCCGCCGAGCACCCCCTGGTTCAGCAGGCCGCGCACAAGTTCGACCTGCCCCAGGAGGGCGTCGAGCGCCTGACCGCCCGCTTCAGCGCCGCCACCGACGGCCGGCACAAGCTCGTCGTGCGCAACGGGGAGGAGCGGCTATTCGACCTCGCCGGCGATCCTGATGAGCTGCGTCCGCTCGATCCGGCCGGCGCCAACGGGTCGCTGGAGCCGCTGCGGATCGCGCTGGGCCATCCTGCCACCGGCGCCCCGGCCGTCGCACCCCGAGCCGCCACGCCGAGTCAGGTCGCGGGCCGCTCCGACGCCGAGGAGATCGCCGCGATCGAGCAGCAGATGAAGCTGCTCGGTTACCTGTGAGGCGCCGATGCGGATGCCACTGAAGACGAACGTGCGCCTGGACCCGGTCAAGCTCGGCGTGCTCGACCTGGCCCATCGCCGCTTCAGACTGCGCAGCGCCGCGGACCTCGGGGCCGTCTGGGCGGTCGACGCGGGCTACTCGCTGCACCTGGCGGCCAAACCGGGGATCGAGCGCGTGGTCTGCGTCGATGAGAACTTCACCGCAGCGGCCAGCTCGGCGATCGCCCGCCGGCGCAACGTCAGCGAGGTGCCCGGCAATTTCGCCGACGAGCGGGTCCGCGAAGCGGTGGGCCGGGTCGACGCGATCATCATGTTCGACGTCCTCCTGCACCAGGTGGCGCCGGATTGGGACGAGCTGATCGAGCGCTACGCGACCCAGGCCTCGTGCCTGATCCTGGCCGGTCCGTGGTACCGCGCCGGTCGGGGCGAGACGATCCGCCTGCTGGAACTCGGCGAAGCGGGCTACCTGGCGACGGTCTGCGAGCAGGAGCTCAACGTCGGGCTGTTCGAGCGCCTCGACGAGTTCAACCAGGAGCGTGGCCGCCCGTGGCGCGACGTACACGACATCTGGCAGTGGGGCATCACCGACGCCGACCTGCGCGACCGCGTGGCCGAGCTCGGGTTCGAGCTCGCCTTCTACGAGAGCCACGGCACCTGGCGCTCGCTGCCCGCGTTCACCGACGGCGTTTACGTCTTCGCCCGTCCCGAGCTGCTCGATCGCCGGCCGTGAGCGATGCCCGATTGCGCGCCCGGGTGGCCGAGCGTGAGTGGTACCACACGATCGAGCTGGCTCCCGGAATCGTCACCCCCGGCTGGTTCGATACCCGCTCGGTGGCCCGCCGGCTGCCGATCCCGCCCCGGCTCACCGGCCAGCGCTGCCTGGACATCGGGACCTTCGACGGATTCTGGGCCTTCGAGATGGAGCGCCGCGGCGGCGAGGTCACGGCGATCGACATCCTCGACGACCGGCGCTGGGACTGGCCGGCCAACACCAACCGCGAGGACCGCGAGGCGATCGAGCGCCGCAAGGGCCGCGGCGACGGATTTCTGATCGCCCGCGAGGCGCTCGGAGCACGCGTCGAGCGCGCCGACTGCTCGATCTACGACCTCGATCCGGCGATTCACGGTCACTTCGACTTCGTTTACCTCGGCTCGCTTCTGCTCCACCTGCGCGACCCGGTTCTGGCCCTGGAGCGGGTGCGCTCGGTGACCCGCGGGCAGCTCTTGATCGTCGACGCGATCGCCCTCGTGCTCACCATCGCCGCGCCGCGCTCACCGGTCCTCGCGCTCAACGGCGACGGGCGCCCGTACTGGCTCAAGCCGAACCTGGCCGGCCTCAAGCGGATGGCGCAGGCGGCGGGGTGGCAGGTCGTGGCCGGCCCGCGGCCGCTGCTGATGCCGGCCGGGGGCGGGTTCCACTACCCCTCGGGCGTCTGGCGCACTCTGTTCACGCGCTGGGGCCGTGAGGCGCTGCTGACCGCGCGGCTCGGCGATCCGCACGCGGCGCTCCTGCTCACGCCCGGGAGCTAAGCGAGCTAAGGGGAGCTAAGGCTCGAGCGTGCGCTCGGCCAGGGCCGAGTGACCGGGCGCCGCCACGGGGCCCCCGCCGCGGCCCGCTTGATCCCACGCGGCCAGGAAATGCGGGGCGATCTCCTGGCACCAGTAGAGGTCGGCGAGGTTCCACAGCAGCGGGCCCAGGTACGGCACCTTGCGGGGCACGAACCGGACGACGCGCGTGGCCCGGCCCCGCTGCGCCGGCCGGGCCGCGGCGTCGCTGAACCGCTGCCACAGCGTCGGCGCCAGCTCGGGATAGCGCTCGTGAAAGCGTCGTGCGCTGGTGCCGATCCGGCTCGCCTTGCGCTTCCAGAGCTCGAGGGTCATCGGACGCCAGTGGTCGACCGTCGCCCGGCGGTTGTAGATCACCCGCAGGCCCAGCTGGTGCGCACGATAGCCCAGGTCGAGGTCCTCGTAGCCGAACGGGAAGCGCTCGGCGTCAAAGCCGCCGAGGCGCTCGAGGAAGCTCCGCTTCAGGGACACGTTGGAGCTGTACAGGTGCGCCCAGCTGGCCTGGTCGTCCCGGATCGAGTCGAACTCGAACTGCACGCCCGCTTCGAGCCACCGCATGAACGGCGTCACCGCGAGGTCCCGCGCCCAGCGGACGTGGCCCAGCACTGCGACCGGATCATCGGGGTGATCTCGGTGCCCGCGCAGGTGCTCGGAGACCAGACGCGGCGCCGGAATCGTGTCGTCATCGGTGAACAGCACGAGCGGCGCGCCGGCGACGCGCCAGCCGGCGTTACGGGCCCCCGAGGCCCCGGGCAGCGCGCCGGTGACCCGCCTGACCGGGACCCGCCGGCCGGCGATCACCCGGTCGACCGCGCCGGGATCCGGGTCGGAGAAGTCGACGACGACGATCACCTCGAAGCACGACGCCGGGGCGTCCTGGCGCTCGTAGCCGTCGAGTACGCGGCGCAACACCGCGGAGTTGCGGAACGTCGGGATCACGACGCTGAGCTGCGGCAGCTGCATTCGCGCACCCGCCGGGATGGAACTTTCGGCGGTCAACGAGGGGATATTCTGGCAGCGTGCCCGCGCGCCTCGATCTGACGTTCCGCCCGGAACGCGAGGAGGCTGAGCTGCGGGAGTATCTCGGTGAGCGCTTCGAGCTCGAGCGCCTGCAGCGCTACCACGAGCAGCTGGAGTCGGAGTTCGCCGACTGCGGCGACGAGGCGGCGTTCTACCGTACCTCCACCGGCTACCTCTACAACCTCACCGCGTTCGCGATGACCGGCACGAAGCTGCCCTACCTCCGAGAGCTGGTGCGTCGGGTGCCGCCGGGCAGCCGGGTGCTCGACTACGGGTGCGGGATCGGCTCCGATGGGCTGCTGCTGGCCGAGGCGGGCTATCGCGTCGAGTTCGCCGACTTCGGGAACCCGAGCACGCGCTACCTCCGCTGGCGCCTGGAGCACCGCGGCCTGCAAGCGCCGGTTCACGACCTCGCCGAACACGTGCCGGGTGGATTCGACGCCGTCTACGCCTTCGACGTGATCGAGCACGTGGACGATCCCTTCGCGTTTCTGGCCGAGCTCGAACGGCGGGCCCACCTGGTGGAGGTGAACTTCCTCGAGCCGGTGCCCGGAGAAACCGCGCTGCATCACGATCTGCCGGTGGCCGCCCTGCTCGCCCACGTTTCCCGGCATTCGCTCAGCGGCTACCGCCTGCTGCACGGACGCTCCCACCTGGTGCTCTACGGCTCGGGGCCGACGAGCGCGATCCAGCGCCTGATCAGCCGCGGACGGATCGTGGCCGAGCGCGTGATGCGCCGGGGCGCGGCAGAGGCGAGGTGAACGCGCTGACGGCAGAGACGATCACCGTGGCGCGCAGCCCCACCAGCGAGCGCGATATCCCCGCCGACCGGGGGGCCGGGAGCGGCACACAGATCACCCAGGCGGGCGAGCGGCGCTCGGCTCGGGTCGAGTCGCTGCGGGCCATCGCCGCGGTTTCGGTGCTGGCCAGCCACGCCTTTGTCTACGGCTACGGGGTGTCCCCGGTCACGGTGCAGACCTACTGGCACCGAGTCTTTCTGGAAGGAGGCTTCGGGGGGGTCGACCTGTTCTACGCGCTCTCCGGCTACCTGCTGTTCTGGCCGATGGCGCGCAGCGCCTTCGCCACCCACGAGCCCGTGGACCTGCGCCGGTATGCCCTCAATCGCGTCGTCCGCATCCTCCCGCTCTACTACACGGTGCTCGTCGTTCTGCTGGTCGTCCAGAACCATGGCGGATCGGTCAGCCAGTGGTGGCATTTCGGCCTGTTCGCCGAGAACTTCTCCACCTCGAGCATCTTCACCGTGGACGCGCCGATGTGGACGCTGGCCATCGAGGTCCAGTTCTACATCGCGCTGCCGCTGCTGGCCTGGCTCCTGGTGTCGCTGGCCCGCGGCTCGCGAGCCCGCACCGGACTGCTCCTGCTCGGGCTGGCGGTGGCCAGCGTGGTGTTGTACGAGGTGGCGGCGACCCACCGCAGCCCGTCCCTGTTCATCTGGCAGTACTCACTCCCTTCGGTGTTCTTCTTCTTCGTCGCCGGGATGCTCTTGGCTCTGCTGCGCGTCGGCTGGCTCGAGCGGCCGCCGCGGTGGTTGCAGGGTTGGGCCGGGCGGTCGGACCTGTGGGTTGCGGCCTCGCTGCCCCTCTGGTTGCTGGCCTGCTACCGCGGCACCTATCAGCCCGTGGCGGCGATCGCCGCCATGCTGATAATCGGGTCGTGCGTGATGCCGCTGCGCCGCGGCGCCTTCGTGAGGCTGACCGAATTGCGGCCGCTCTCGCGGCTCGGGCTGTCCTCCTACAGCCTGTACCTGTGGCAGGCTCCGGTGCTGATCGTGCTGGCCGGGGGCGCCGTCACGGGCGGCGGCAAGCTCGAGCTGATCCCGACGCCGGCGCATCTGGCCAAGATGCTCGTGCTCGGCTTGCTCATCACCGTCCCGCTCGCCCTCGCCAGCTATGCCCTGATCGAGGCGCCGCCGCTGCGGCTGCGCCGCCGCTGGGCCGGTCAGGGCGGACCCGCGCCTAGCTCTCGATAGAGCTCGAGATAGGCCTCGGTGCAGCGCGCGGCCGAGAAATCGCCGGCCCGGGCGCGGCAGCGCGCGGAGGTTTCCGGCCGTCCGGCCAGCTCGATCGTCTCCAGCAGCGCTCGCGCAAGCTCGGCCGCGCTCAGCTCGCCGAACAGCCTGCCGACGCCTGGGTCCGTGATCAGCTCCGGGATCGCGCCGTCGGCGTAGCCGACCACCGGCGTGCCGCAGGCCAGCGCCTCGGCCAGCACGAGCCCGAACGCCTCCGAGCTCGACGGCAGCGCCGCCACCCAGGCCTCGCCGTAGGCGCGAGCCAGCCCGCGCCGATCGTCGAGGTCCTCCCAGCGCACGCCGGGAGCGTCAGCTTGGACCGATGCCCGCTTCAGCCCGCTGGCGTCGGCCGGGCGCGAGAGCACGAGCTCGGCCTCCGGCAGCTCGCGCCGGACGAGGGCCAGCGCCTCGATCAGCAGGCCGACATGCTTGCGGGGCTCGGTGGCGTCGGCACTGCAGAGGACGGTGGGCCGCGGCGCCCGCGCGGGGGCGGGACGGAACACATCCAGGTCCACGCCCGGAGCGATCACCCGCGCCTCGTAGCCGAGCCAGTAGGCGAAGGCGTCGCCGGCATGGCGGCTGAGCGCGACGACCGCATCGCAGCCCCGCAGCGCGGCCTCTAAAACCTCCAGCCGCCGGCGTCGCTCGCGCAGCCCGGCGCGGTCGGGGATGCCCATGTAGGAGAGGATCGCCGGGCGCCCGGTGAGCCGGCGCCAGCGCGCGGCGGCCAGCGCATCGGTCGGATACACAGCGTGGGCGAGGTCGTAGGAGCCGGCGCGCAGCGCCGCGTACGAGAGTGGGAGATGGGTCAAATACGGCTCGTAACCGCGGCGCAGGAGCCGCTGCTGCGGTGGCCGCGGCAGGCGCAGGATCGGCAGGCCGTCCTCGCTGGATCGCCTCGGCGGGCCGGGATGACTGGTGATCAGACGCGGGCGCTGGCCCTGGGCCAACAGCCCGTCGGCCAGCTCGCGGGTGAAGCGCTCGGTGCCGCGCCTGACCTCCGGCCAGAAGCACGGGCTGAGCAGCGCGACCCGCAGCGACGACTGGTTCAGGGGTTGAGCGCCCGGTGGCGCCGGCTCGCTCACAGGATCAGCGCTCGGTGGCGCCGGCTGGCCCGGGCCAGGACGACGATCTCGGCCAGGTCGATCGCCGCCCAGCCGGGCAGCGCGACGAGCGCTCGGGCCTGCCCCCGGACCCCACGCCCGTGGGCGTTGCGCTGCAGCGCCCACGGCAGCGCCAGCAGCAGCCCGGCCGGTGAGCGCCATCGCCGCCCGCCGTCGAGTCCGCCCCGCAGGCTCAGGCCCGTCCCCAGCGCGGCGAGCAGCAGCAGGGCATGCTCGCGCTTCCAGAACACCCGGAGAAACAGCTCGGAGCGGAGCTCGGGGTGGCGGTGGATGAGCAGGGCGAGATCCCCCCACCGCGGGGCGCCGCGGACCGCATCGCCTGCCGTCCCCTCCTCGACGGCGTGGTAGGTGAGCATCCGCTCGTCCCCCACGATCCGAGCGCCCGCGGCCAGCGCGCGCCGGCTCAGCTCCGTGTCCTCGCCGGTGTACATGTCCTGCGCGAAGCCGCCGAGGCGCTCCAGCAGCGCTTTTGGGTAGATGATGTTGGCGCACTCCGCCCAGGGCCGCGGGACCGCGCTGAACGACTGCGTGCGGGGAAACGGCGAGCGCAGCATCACCGCCTCGTCGGGATCGGGCGCCACGGGGCCCTGGATGATCGCGCCGGCGTGGTGGTGGCTGGCCTCGATCACCGCGGCCAGCCAGCCCTCCGGCGGGCGGCAGTCGTCGTCGGTGAAGACGATTGTCGTTCCCCGGGCCAGGGCCAGCGCGGCGTTGCGATTGGCCCCCGGCGGGGCGGTGCCCGGCGGGAGGCCTCGAGACCGGAGCGATCCGCGCCGGGCCAGGGGATGCTCGGCCAGGAGCGCCTCGGTCTCCGGTCCGGCGGAGTCGTGGCCGACCACCACCTCCCACCGGTCCGGATCGAGACTCTGCGCGGCCAGCGCGTTGAGCAGCCAGCGCAGGCGCAACGGCCGGTCGTGGCTGGCCACGACGACGGACAGCTCGGGTCGTTGCACGACCCGGCATTCTTCTACAGCCGTGAGCTCCCCGGTGATCTCAGTGATCGTGCCCGCCCGCGATGCCGCCGCGACCCTCGCCAACGCGCTGGTCGCGCTGGCCGGCCAGCGGGGCGCGCCCGAGTTCGAGGTGATCGTCGTCGACAGCGGCTCGCGCGACGAAACGCCGCTGATCGCGCAGCGCGCCGGGGTGCGGCTGCTGTACAACCCCGGCGGCGAGCCAGCGAGCTCGCGCAACCTGGGCGTCGAGCATGCCCACGGGCGGTGGCTGGCCTTCACCGACGCCGATTGCACGCCGCGGCCGGACTGGTTGGCGGCGGGGGTACGGGCGCTCGCCACGGCCGAGCTCGTGCAGGGCGTGGTGCGGCCCGCCGGACCGGCCGGTCCGTTCGACCGCACCGTCTCCGTCGGCGCCGAACACGGCCTGTACGAGACGGCCAACCTGTTCGTCAGCCGCTCGGTATTCGAGCGCGCCGGCGGTTTCGCGCCGGTGCCGGGCCTGGATATCGGGACCGGCCAGCCGTTCGGCGAGGACGCCTGGTTCGCCTGGCGGGCCAGGCGCGGCGGAGCCCGGAGCCGGTTCGCGGCGGACGCCGTGGTCGATCATGCCGTGTTCCCGCGGGGGGCCCGCGCGTGGATCGCCGAACGGGGCCGCGGACGCTACTTCCCGCCGCTGGTGGCGTTGATCCCGGAGCTGCGCTGCACCTTTCTCTGCGGCCGGGTTTTCCTCTCCCCCGCCAGCCTTCGCTTCGACCTCGCCGTGGCCGGGTCGCTCCTCGCCGCCGGGCGACGCCGGCCGGAATGGGCCCTGGCTGCCGTGCCCTACGCGCTGGACGTGGTCAACGGCGGGCGCCGCCACGGGCGCCGCTATCCGCTGGCGCAGCTCGCCGCCGACGGCGTCACGCTCGCCGCGCTGCTGCGCGGGAGCATCAGTGCCCGCTCAGCGGTCCTGTGAGCGCGGCGCGCGGCGTCGCCCCTCGTGCCCGGGCGGTGACGTAGCCGATCGCCTCGCGCAGCAGCGTGCGCTCGAGCCCCCACGTCGCCGCGATCGTGACCGCGAGATAGGCGGCGAGCTGGGCGATCACCAGCCCGGCCGACTCGTGGCCGTGGTGCACGAGCCGGATCAGCAACACCACCGCCACGGCCGGCATCGTCGGCAGCACCGCCCGGGCGGCGTGGGAGACAAAGCGGAAGCCGGCGAACAGCCGGGCCAGGTACCAGGCCCGGACGACCAGGTTGGCCAGGGCACCGGCGCCGATCCCGATGGCCAGTCCGGTCAGCCCGTGGCTGAGCAGGAGGGGGATCCCCGATCCGAGGGTGACCACGGTGGTGAGCACCGCCACCACGGCGATCGGTCGGGTCTGGGAGCGGGCCCGGAAATAGTCGTCCCAGTTGAAGCCGATGTGGCTGATCGCGGCGATGATCCCCGTGACCTGCAGTAGCCTCGCCGCCGAGCGCCACTTGTCCCCGAGGGCGAAGTGGATCAGCTCGGGCGCGAACAGGCCGAGCCCGAGGCCAAACGGCATCGCCCACATCAGCGCGAGGCGGTTGGACTTCACGAACGACTCCCGCAGCAGGTCCATCCGGTCCTGGACCGCGCAGATCATCGGGTAGATCGTCGTGCTGACCAGGTCGTCGAGCCGGGTGGTGAACGCCGTGATGCTGCCGGCCAGGGCCACGGCGCCGACCCCGGCCAGGTCGAGGTGCGCGTTGGTGGCGAGCACCGTTCCGTTGGCCAGGACCACGCTGCAGGCGGTGGCGATGAAGATCGGCCCCGAGAACGCCGCGTAGACCTTCAGCGCGCCCCGGTCATAGCGCCAGCGCAGGCGGTAGGGCGACATCGCGATGGCGATCGCCGCGCCCGCCCAGGCCCCCGCGACGACGCCGATGGCCAGCGACCAGTATCCGAATCCGAGCACCGCCAGCACGATCGCCACCACGAACCCGACGATCGGCTCGACGGCGCCCTGGAGGCGCTGGCGCATGAAGTCCATCCGGCGGTAGTAGATCCACAGCGGGCTCTGCAATGCGTCGGCCAGCAGCATGGTGATGACGATCGCCCCCGGGGCCACGAGCGACCAGTGGCCGTAGATCACGGCGATCAGCGGCAGCCCCGCCGCCATCGGGAGGATCACCGCCAGCGACATCGCGATCTCCAGCGTGGCCGCCTTCTGGAAGGCCAGCTCCTGATCGGCTTCGTCCTGCTGGATGTACTTGTCACTGATGCCCACCACCTTCAGGCGCGCCAGCACCCCCAGGGAGACGACGAGCACGCCCCACAGCCCGTAGGCGGAGCGGGTGAGGATCGCCGCGAGGATCAGGCCGCGGAGCAGACCGAGACCGCTGAGGCCGATGTCGAACAGGGCGTTGACGATCACGCCGCGAGCGGCGAACTCGCGCAGGGTACGGCCGCGAGTGTCGATCTCGCGCGTCGGGGTCTCGGTCGGGCTCAGCTCACGCGACCTTCCAGGAAGGGGACCTCGAGCACCTTCTCATGGGCGATCGGCCCGTGACCGAAGTAGCCGTCCTCGCCGAAGCACTCGCCATGGTCGGAGGTGACGATCAGCCACGTGTTGACGGGGAGCCGGTTGATCAGCTGCTCGAGCACGCCGTCGAGGAACTCCAGGGCGGCGACCTGGCGCTCGTGCAGCTCCTTCATCTGCGCCCCGCTGAAGAACTCGGCCAGCTCGCCGCCCTCGGCCCGGATCTGGTCCAGGCGCTTGAACACCCCGTGCACCCCGGATATGTGCGGAAGGTCGTTGGGGGCCTGCCCGGGGAAGGCGTAGGGGTAGTGGGTCTCGCCCACGTTGAGCAGCCAGAACGACGGGCGCTCGGGGTCGAAGTGCAGCTGCCCCAGCATCGCCGCCATGTCGTTGTGGGACGGCATCAGCTCGTAGGAATCGAAGTCGTGGTTGATCGGGGTGAACCGGTTGAGCACCGGCATCGAGACCCGGGCGTGGGTCCGGTAGCCGAGCGTGTGCCGCAGATAGGTGGGCAGGAAAAGCGAGGGCAGCAGACGCGCGAACTCCATGTCGGGCACACCGAGGCGCTCGCTGTAGCGCAGGAAGTCCTGCTTGTAGTACTCCGAGGCGTAGACGTGCGGCGGACTCGAGTGCGGCAGAAGTCCCATCAGGAGGTTGTAGTGCGAGGGGGCCGTCCACGTGGCATAGCTGAAGCGGCGCTGCGCCTCGCCGAGCATGGCCAGGCTTCTCGGCCGGGCGGCCAGCCAGGTGTCGTAGCGCAGGCTGTCGAGGATCACCACGACCAGGTTCCGGGCGCCCGGCGGAGCCTGCGGACGGTCGGCGAGATCAGCCATCGGGCGAGCGGCCGGCGATCACGCTGCGCGACGCGTGGTGGATCACGTGCCGAACCGAGAAGCCGTGGTTGGAGCGCACCTTGAAGCCGGCGTGCCGGCGCACCTCGTCGAAACCCGCCGTCCACAGCATCCGCCGCCAGGCGCGGGCGCTGGGCATCCAGAACACCACCGCGGCGTCGCGGTCGGCGCGGTAGCGGACGGCGGGGAACGGGAGCCAGCCGAGGGTCATGTCCGGCTCCTCCGCCGAGATGAACGTGCCGCGGCAGAGCCGGGCGATCCGCTCCAGGGCGAGCAGCTGGTCACGCAGGTGGATCAGCACCATCCCGCAGAAGACGAGGTCGAACGTGCCGAGATCGGCCGGATCGGCATCGTAGATCGAGCCGACGATCCGCTCCACGCCGGAGCCGAGTGCCTCCTTGGCCAGCGCGAACCCGGCGCCTCGCGGCGCCGGCGGGAACGTGTCGGGCCGCCGGCGCGGCGGGAAGTCAAGCGCCCGCTCGTCGTCGAGATCGAGCGCGATCACCTCGGCAGCGCCCCGCCGCTCGAGCTCGAAGGCCCAGAAGCCGTCCCAGGTGCCCACGTCGAGCACGCGCATGCCGTCGAGCCGAGCCGGCAGCCCGTAGCGATCGACGTGCCGGCGCAGGTCGAACATCCCCTCCGTCCGCACTCCCGGGGCGAGCTCGAGCGTGTGATACCAGCCGAGCGCGGAGACTCGCTCGCGCAGCCGGTCGGTTTCGCTCACAGCGTCCACAGCTCCTCGGGGGCGCCGGTCACGAGCGTCCGGGCGGCATCGATGCCCATCTTGACCGCGTGGTCCATGTTGCCGGCCTCGTAGCGCCACGAGCCGAACCGGCCGCGCGAGAGGATTCCGTTGTCCATCAGCCACGGCTGGATTCTGACCAGCGCGGCGTCGCGGCCCACGGTCGGCACCGGATACGCGTACTCGATGTCCTCGACGTGGATCGAGGCCACCCTCGGGTGCCCGCCGATCACCCCCGATTCCCGCAGCGCCGCCTCCACCCGCTGCTCGAGCCCCTCGCGCGGGACCGGCCGGGTGTCGGAGTAGGCGGTCTCAGTCATGTAGGCGCAGAACCGCGCCGTGTCGTTGTCCGGCACGTTGGCCGGCGAGTACTTGGCGAAGTTGGTGGCGCGATAGAACGGCACCTCAGGCGCCGGAAAGTACATCCAAGACTTGCCGTCGGCCAGCGGCGCCTCGTAGCCGACCCCGACCATGTAGACGCTGTTGTGGCGTAGCTCCTGAGCCGCTTCGGTCAGCTGCGGCGGGCAGTCCAGCAGCGTCCCGACGAGCCGGTCGAGCGGCATCGTCGAGACCAGCGAGCCATACGGAACGATTTCGCCGTCGCCGGTCCGCACCCGGCGGGCGGCCGGGTCGATCTCGGTGACCACGCTGCCGTAGCGGATCTGGCCGTGCAACTGCGCGGCGAGCCGGCGATAGATCTCCCCCGTTCCCCCGCTGGCCGGGAACACGAACTTGTTGTTCGGTCCCCAGGCGAGGTCGTCACGGCCGCGCCTGACGTTCTCGAGCACCCGCTGGTAGTCGATCACCGACACCCGCTCGGCGATCCACCCCGAGGACATCTGAGCGCCCGGCGTCGCCCACACCTTGAGGTTGTAGGGCTCCATGAAGTGCCGGGTGATTCCGTCTCCGAACACCGCCTGCATCCAGGTGGCGAAATCCGTGCCGGGATCGCCCCCGGGGGCCCGGGAAAGGCCCTCGAGGCACTCGGCCACCACCGCATCGGGCAGGTGGCGCAGGTTGTTCTGAAACGGATACGGAATCCAGCGATCGCCGAAGCGAATGTAGGAGGAGCGGTCGTGGGACCAAATGTCGTCGTTCATGACCTCATCCAGCAGCGCGTCGAACTCCCCGAAATGGCTGAAGACGACGTGACCGCCGAGATCCCAGGTGAAGCCCGCGGGGTCGAGCACCGAGGCGGCCAGGCCGCCGGGCTTGTCCTCGCGCTCGAGCAGCAACCAGTCGTGGCGGCCGAGACGATCGAGCTCGTGCGCGCAGGCCAGTCCACACGGGCCGGCGCCGATGATCACGATCCGGCCTGCAGGGTCGGGTGGCATGCGGCCCTATGATGCCGCAGCGCTGATGCCTACCCCGGTCGCGATCGCGGTGGTCTCGTGGAACACGCGCGAGGCGCTGGATTCCTGCCTGCGCTCGATCGAGCCCGAGGTGAGGGCCGGAACCGCCACGGTGACGGTCGTCGACAACGCCTCAGTCGACGGCACTCCCGACTTCGTACGGGGCCAGTTCCCGTGGGCGGAGTTGATCGCCTCGCCGTCCAACCTCGGCTTCGGCGCCGCGGTGAACCTGGCCGCCGGGCGCTCGAGCGCACCCTGGATCGCCGCCGCCAACGCCGACATCGAGCTGACGCCCGGCGCGCTGCCCGCCCTGCTGGCGGCCGGCGACCGGGACCCATCCGCCGGGATCCTGGCTCCGCGCCTGATCCTGCCGGACGGGAGCACCCAGCACTCGGTCCATCCGTTTCCGACGCTGGGCCTCACGCTGGCGTTCAACCTGGGGCTGGGCGGGCTGTTCCCCGCGCTGGCCGAACGCCTGGCCCTGCAGGGGCACTGGAACCCGGA
>JALYXK010000011.1 GCA_030947145.1 Actinomycetota bacterium | reverse complement strand
TCACCTCCATCCCGGCATCGCGCAGGGCGCGGGCGATGATCTTGGCACCGCGATCGTGGCCATCAAGGCCGGGCTTCGCGACGACGACGCGGATCTTCTTCTCTGGGGAGGAGGCCATCTGGACTGTGCAATCGCGGGGTCGGTTGCGAGTGCGAGCGGCGTGATTCTAGACGGCGAAGCTCGATCGTGGTGCTTGCCCGCACCCGGCCGTTTCGCCCGGACGTGTGTCCACTGCGCTTGACCCCTTCGCCACAGCCGGTCTAGGGTGTGATCGGCGATGGGAAGCCAGCGACCGCGACTCGCGCTCGGGATCGCCTTGACGGCCCGGGGCACCGTGGCTCCGATGGCGTCGGCGGCACCGGCCCCGTTCACCGCCTCGAGCATCACCTCGCCGCGGGATGATTCCGAGTTGTTCTACTCGGGCGACACCGGCTCCGGGAGCGCTCAGGTCACCGGGACCGTGACTCCCGCCACCGCTGGCGCCAGCGCCGACCTGTACTGCTACACGTCGGCCGACACCGCGGCGACCAAGGTGGCCGGTGCGATCAACGTCAGCTCGGGGCAGTTCGGGGTCGATGTGTCGCTCTCACCGGTCGCCGGGCAGGCCTGCCGGCTGCGGCTGGTTCCGGCCGGCACCAAGCCCACCGGCGCCAACGCCGGATCGTTCCAGGGCCCGAGGATCAGCGTCAGCGACCAGTTCTCGCACTCGACCAACGGCAATCTCTACGGCTACTACATCCTCTCCGGGATTCTGCCCTGGTCCTACGCGTTCGACTCGGCCGGCGACTGCCCGGTGCTGAACTCGTTTGCCACCGATCCGCTCACGCTGTACAGCTTCTCGCTGTTCGCCGGGAACGGCTGCCTGCCGCGCACCAGCGGAATCGCGCCCGCGCTGAACTCGCGCTCGGCGCTTCAGATCGACGGTCTGAACGCCTACCCGCCGGCGGCTATCGCGGCGCTGACCGGGGTGGCCGGGTTCGAGCCGCTGACCTACACGACCACGTTCAACCCGGCGCACGACACCGTCACCATCGACGAGACCGACATCCCGACGGTCTGCAATCCGCCCGGCGGCTATCCGCCGAGCACCGCCAACTGTCCGTCGCTGCGCGACTCGGGGGTCGTCCTGCACCAGAGCACCACGCTGCTCCCGGGCGGCGAGGTGGCCCGGGTCTCCCAAAGCTTTCAGGACGTCGACGCCAAGCCGCATACGCTCGACCTGTTGGTTGGCCAGTCCGTGCAGGCGCCGGCGCCGGGCGAGTTGCCGGGCTTCCAGTTCCCCGGCCAGTCCAGTTTCGCCAGCCACGCCGGACCGGATTCCTACTCCCTCTTCCCCGCCGGCCCCGACTCGATCATCGTGGTCGGCGATTCGACGGCGGTGGCGGGAACCGCCAATCCGATCGGGGCGATCACCTACAGCCGCCCCCCCAGCGCGGCGGACTTCGTCACGGCCGCGGCCGCCCAAACCGCCACCTTCGACATGCATTACACCGACCGGCTCCCGGCGGGTGGTTCGGTCTCCTACGACTGGTCCTACTCGCAGTCGGCCGACGCGGCCGGCCTCGGGCCGCTCGAGCAAATCGAGCGCGACCGCTACGGCGGCCCGACGATCACAGTCGCGGCTCCCCGCCAGAACCAGGTGCTGAGAGCCAAGCGGCTCACCGTGCACGGACGCGCCTCGGACCTGATCGGGGTCACGTCGGTCAGCGTCGGCGGCCACGGCGTGCCGGTCGGGCCCTCCGGCGGGTTCCAGAGCTCGGTCGCCCTGAGGCTCGGCCCAAACCACATCCCGATCAGGGCGACCAACGTCGCCGGGATCGCGACCACGACGACGCTCACCGTCGCCTACCGGCTGCGGCCCTGCGTGGTGCCGCGCCTGCGCGCCAAGCCGCTGGCATCGGCCAAGCACGCGATCAGGCACAACCGCTGCGCGCTCGGCCAGGTCAGACGGATGCGCTCGCGGACGGTCGGCGCGGGTCGCGTCATCTCCAGCACGCCGAAGGCCGGCCGCCACCGCGCGTACGGGGCCATGGTCAGCCTCGTCGTAAGCCGCGGGCGCTAGCGGCCAGCACTGCTCGCCACATCCTCCGGCGGCGCTGGGCCCTCAGGGCCGGCGCCGACAGGCGGGACAGGTCACGTTCCCGCACGGCGAGAACCGCGCTGAGGATGCCGCCGACCGCGGCCGCCGCGGCGAGCACCACGGCTGTGT
>JALYXK010000457.1 GCA_030947145.1 Actinomycetota bacterium | reverse complement strand
CCACAGCGCCGTCGAGGACGCCGGCCTCACCGGCCAGCGCGTCGATGTCGACCGCTCCGTTGCCGGCACCTTGCCGCGCCGCCTGCTCGAGCTCGCCCAGGCGCACCCGCAGCTCGTCGACGGCATCGGGGACTCGTTCCGGCGGCACGCGGAGCGTCACCGCGGCGTGCGCGAGCGCACGGTCGTGGGTGCGCACGAGCTCGATCGCCACCGGCCCGGTCACCGCCTCGATCCGGCGGACATTGGCGGCGCTCGAAGTCTCGGCGAGCACCTTCAGCACACCGATCTCGGCGGTGTTGCGCACGTGGGTGCCGCCGCAGAGCTCGCGCGAGAACGAGCCGTCCCCGACCTCGACCATCCGCACCACCTCCCCGTACTTCTCACTGAACAGCGCCATCGCGCCGAGTCGCTTCGCCTCGGCCAGCGTGGTGCTGAGCGCCCGTACCGGGTCGCCCTGAGCGATCCAGCCGTTGACCGCATCCTCGACCTCGGCGAGCTGTTGCGGCGTCAGCGCACCACCGTGAGTGAAGTCAAACCGCAGCTTGTCCGGCCCGACGTAGGATCCCGCCTGCTTTACGTGCGGGCCGAGCGCCTGGCGCAGGGCGGCATGCAGCAGGTGTGTGGCGGTGTGGTTGCACTCGGTGGCATGGCGGAAGGACCGGTCGACGTAAGCGTGTACGCGCTGGCCGGGCTGCAGCTCCCCTCGTTGCGGCGAGAGCGCGAGCACCTGGTCCTCGCCCAGGCGCACGACGTCCTCCACCTGCGCCAGGCAGTCGCCATCGGTGCACTGGACGTACCCGGAGTCGGCCACCTGACCGCCGCCGGTGGCATAGAACGGGGATTCGGCGAGCTTGGCCAGCACGCGCCCGTTCGCAGGCTCGCGCTCGTATGCCACCGCCCCGATGGTCGTCTCGAGCTCCGTTGCCTCATAGCCGCGGAAGTCGGTGGCGAACCCGGCGCCACTGGCCAGCGCCTGCGCCGACTCGCGCAAGGATCCGCGTTCCCGGCCCCGTGCCGAGCCCGAGCGGGAGCGGCGCCGCTGGTCCTCCATGAGCGCCTCGAAGCCCTCCTCGTCGACGCCGAGATCGTGCTCGGCGACGAGCTCGAGGGTGAGGTCGATCGGGAAGCCGTAGGTGTCGTGCAGCAGGAACGCGTCGGCGGCCGCGATGCCCTCGGCGCCGGCGTCCTCGGCGCGGGCGATCAAATCGTCGAGGAGCTTGCTGCCCTGATCCAACGTGCGGCCGAATCCTTCCTCCTCGGAGCTCAGCCACTTCAAGACCGAGTCGCGCTGCTCGTGCAGCTCGCCGTAGTTGGACCCCATCAGCTCGGCCACAAGATCGGCATAGGTGCCGAGGAAGCCGGGCTCGAGCGCCAGCGTGTGCCGGCCCTGGAGAATCGCCCGGCGCATGATCCGGCGCAGGACGTAGCCCCGGTCCTCGTTGGAGGGCACGACGCCGTCGGCGATCAGGAACGTCATCGCGCGCGAGTGGTCGGCAAGGATCCTCAGGGCCCGATCGGTTGATAAGTCCTCGCCGTAGCGCCGGCCCGAGAGCTGCTGGCCGAGGTCCAGCAGCGGAGCGAACTGGTCGGTCTCGAACACGGTCTCCTTCTCTTGCAGGATCACGGCGAGCCGATTCAGCCCGAGGCCGGTGTCGATGTTCTTGGCCGGGAGCGGCGTCAGGGTCAGCTCGGGGTTCTGGTCGAACTGCATGAACACCAGATTCCAGTACTCGAGAAAGCGCTCGTTCTCGCCACCGGGCAGGTCATCGCTCCGGCCGAACTCCACGCCGCGATCGAAGTAGAGCTCCGAGCACGGCCCGCACGGACCCGTCGGCCCGACCTGCCAGAAATTCTCCGAGCGCGGGCACTCGACGATCCGCTCGCGCGGCACGCCGATCTCCAGCCACGCGGCGATCGCCTCCTCGTCCGGGCCTAGCCCGAGTTCCTCGTCGCCGCCGAACACGGTGATCCAGATGTTCTCTGCGGGGAACCCGAACCCTTCGCGGGAGAGGTCCCAGGCAAAGCGTGCGGCCTCGCGCTTGAAGTAGTCCCCGAACGAGAAGTTCCCGAGCATCTCGAAGAAGGTGAGGTGGCGCGTGGTGGCGCCGATGATCCCGATGTCGGCGGTGCGAAACGTCTTCTGGCAGCTCGTGGCGCGTGGATGGGGCGGCCTCTCGGTGCCGGAGAAGTACGGCTTGAGCGGGTGCATCCCGGCCACGGTGAACAGCGCCGAGGGGTCATGTTCGGCCGGGATCAGCGAGGCCGAGGGCAAGCGCAGGTGGTCGCGCTGCTCGAAGAACTCGAGGAATCTGCTGCGGATCTCATCCGAGGTCACCGGACGCAGTGTAGGCCGGTCAGGGACCGATCTCAGCGCCGCTCACGGCGCGCGCGATCGTGCCCCAGCCGACGACGAGCTCTCCGTCCATCAGGCAGGCGAGCTGTCCGGGGGCCACGCCGAGAACCGGCTCGGCCAGGTCGACGGCCAGCGACGAGTGGCGTCCCGCCGGCGGCTCGCCCCGCAGGCGTGCGGACAGCGGCGCGGAGCGATAGCGCAGCTTGACCCGGTCCACGCGAGCCCCGTCGCGGCGCAGGCGCGCACCGCGGATGACGACCCGGTCGGCGGCCAGTCCCGCGCGTGGCCCCACGATCACCCGGTTGCCGGCGGGGTCCTTCTCCAGCACGTACAGCGGCTCCGGCGAGGCCACGCCGATTCCCCGGCGCTGGCCGACCGTGAACAGATGGTGACCGCGATGGCGGGCCAACACCGTACCCTCGCGGTCGACGATCGTCCCGGGCCGGTCGCCGATCCCGCCATGCCGGGCCAGAAACCGGCCCCGGTCGGTGCCCGCCAGAAAGCAGAGGTCCTGCGAATCGACCTTGCTGGCCACGGCCAGCCCGGCGCCGGCCGCCATCCGGCGGACCTCGGGCTTGGTCAGCTCCCCGAGCGGAAAGCTCATTCGGGCCAGTGACGCGGGGGCGAGTCCCGCCAGCATGTACGTCTGGTCCTTGGCCGGGTCGGCGGCGACGCGCAGCAGTGGCCCGCCGGCGTGATCTCGCTCGGCGATCCGGGCGTAGTGGCCGGTGGCCAGCTTCTCACAGCCCAGCCGTGAGGCCAGCTCGAGCATGGCGTCCAGGCGCACGTGACCGTTGCAGCCCACGCACGGATTGGGGGTCTCCCCCGCGGCGTAGCCGGCGATGAACGGCACGACGACGCCGGCCCGGAACTCCTCCCGCAGGTCGATCGTGAAGTGCGGCAGACCGAGCGAATGGGCCAGGCGGCGCGCGCCCGAGACCGCCGAAGCCGAGCAGCAACTGCGTTCACCGTCGTTCTCCCTGTCGGCCCAGAGCTCGAGGGTGACCGCCACGGTCTCCCGTTCGCCGGCGCAGCGGAGCGCGGCCACGGCGCTGTCGACCCCGCCGCTGAGCGCGACCAGCGTGCATCCCCGCGGCGGCGCGGCAAGCGCGGCGCGGGCCCGTAC
>JALYXK010000405.1 GCA_030947145.1 Actinomycetota bacterium | reverse complement strand
ATCCCGCGGCGACCGAGGACCCGGCCGCCGCTGTCGACCCCGCCGCGGTCGCGTGCGAGCCGGCGCCTGCGCTGGCGCCGTGACCGAGGAGATGGGAGAAGATGAGCTTGCGCAGCACGAAGATCGGGCCGATCGGCAGCAGCGCCGCGAGCGCTCGGTTGGTCTCCTTGAGCTGGCCGCGGAAGGTCGAGCAGCGTTCGCAGCTATGGAGGTGGCGGCGCACCGGCGGGGTGGTGCGGCGGCGCAGGCCCTCGGCCACCTCGCCCAATTCCAGGCGGACCTCGGCGCACGTGAGCTGGCGCGCCTCGGCGGCCTCGGCCAGAGAGACCCGCGCGCGCACGAGGAGAGACTTGACGCCGGGAATCGTCGTCTCCATCGCCTCGGCGATCTGCTCGTAGGACAGCGCCTCCATCTCGCGCAGGAGGAGGGCCGTCCGCTGGGTTTCGGGGAGATCGCGGATGTCGCCCACCAGGAGGCGGAACTCCTCGCGCTTGTGGACCTGGTCGGCCGTGGTCTCGCCGTGGTCGGAGAGATGGACGTCCATCGAATCGACGCCGATGGCGGAGGCCCGGCGCAGGTGGTTGAGGCTGCGATTGCGGGCGATCCGGTAGAGCCAGGGCCGGACATTGATGGGCCGGTCGTCGGCTAGGATCGCGTTGAAGGCGGCGGCAAAGACGTCCTGGAGCACATCTTCGGCATCCTCGGTCGACACGAGCAAATGACGGCAGAAGGCGAGCAGGCGCGCTTGATAGCGTCCAACCAGATGCTCGAAGGCCGCGTGATTGCCGCGGCGCATCATCGCCACGAGCCGCTCGTCAGACTGCAGCCGCAAAAGCGGTGAGCGTCCGTGTAGCCCGGAGATCCCGGAGTATTTGAGTGCTGAGACTTCCACGGCCGTTGGTCCTCTCCGGTATGACACGCTAGCAGCGCCTTAGTTGCGGTTATTGGTTATGGATTTGGTGCGTTTCTTGGGGGGCGGGCGTAGCTTTACGCCCCCCTGCCCCGTAGCATCCGCTCACCGCCCGGGTAGACAAACTGGCAAAGTCGGCGCTCTTAAAAAGCGCTGCTCGAAAGAGCCCTGCGGGTTCGAGTCCCGCCCCGGGTATAGCTCAGCCACCGGAGCAATCGGCTAGCGGAACGATCAGTGCGCGGAGCAATCGGCTTGCGGAGCAACCGGCGCGCCGAATTCGGCTCAAGGAGCGATCCGCCGCGAGCAGGCGCCCGCCAAACAACGCTCACAGGCAGGACCCCGACACGACAGACCGAAAACCGGACGGGACCGATTCCCCCGCCCGGTTGGAAATTGACACTTCGACTAACGCCTTGGTAGGTTCGAGTAACCGATACTGCCAAGGGGTGCGTCCTTCAGCCCTAGGCGGGAGGAGAGAACGGGCAGCTAGTTCTGTGCGGAACGCAAGTGTGATCGGTCGCGTCGTGGCGGTCGCGGCAGTCGCGATCGTGATCGTGATCGTCGCTGTCGTGGTGATCGTCCTCGGTGGAGGGCCGAGCTACCAGGTCCACGCGATCTTCCAGAACGCGAGCCAGATCGTCAGCGGCGACCTGGTCGAGGTCTCGGGCAACCAGATCGGGACGGTCTCGAACATCGCGCTGACCCCGAACGGCGAGGCCAACCTCACCCTCGACATCACCAACTCGACGTACCAGCCCCTGTACAAGGGGACGCTGGCCACCGTGCGCGCCGTCTCGCTCACCGGGATAGCCAACCGCTACATCGACCTGCGCTTGCCGCCCGCCGGTGCGCCCCGGATCGACAACGGGGGCAGGATCCCGACGACGAACACCACGAGCGCGGTCGACTTCGACGAGCTCTTCGACACGCTGGGCGCGCCGACGAGGAAGGCGCTACAGAACGTGATCCAGGGCTCGGCGCTCCAGTATCAGGGCCAGGGCAAGCTCGCGAACACGGCCTGGCAGTACCTGAACCCAGCGATCGCCTCCTCGAGCATGCTCTTCGCCGAGCTCAACAAGAACACGAGCCAGTTCACCCACTTCATCGTGAAGACGGCGAACCTGGTCAGCGACATCTCCACGCGCAGCGCCGACCTCTCGGGCCTGGTCTCGCACCTCTCGGCCACCACGCAGGCGCTCGCGCGCCAGCGCGTGGCGCTTGGCCAGTCGATCCGGCGCCTGCCCGGCGCCATCGCCCTGGCCGACACGACCTTCGTCGACCTGCGCGCCGCCCTGAACGACCTCACCCCGCTGGTCAACGTCGCCAAGCCGGTGGCCCCCAAGCTCCAGCGCCTGCTCGTGCAGCTCAAGCCGCTGGCCCAGGATGCCGTGCCCACGGTGCGCGACCTGTCGAGAATCGTCAACCGGCCGGGGGACAGCAACGACCTCACCGACCTCGTCAAGCTCGCGGTCCCGCTCGCCGCGAGCACGGTCAATCAGGTCAACGTCAACGGCAAGGTCCGGCCCGGCGCCTTCCCGCAGTCGACCACCGCGCTCAACCAGTCGACACCTGAGCTGGCGATTGCCCGCCCGTACGCGGTCGATCTGACGGGCTGGTTCGAGGGCTACAGCCATCCCGGCTTCTACGAGGCCACAGGTATCGACAACCGCGTCGAGGTCGACATCAACGCCTTCTCGCTGCAGACGGGCACGCTGACCCTGCTCAACCCGCTGCTCCGGACGCTAAGCAATACGGGCGCGCTCGTGTCCGGGCAGGGAGACCGGTGCCCGGGCTCGATGGAGCGGGGCGGCCTCTACTACCCGGAGTCCGGATTCCCGTGCACTCCCACCGAGGTGCCGACAGGCCCATGAGGCGGATCCTCGTCTGCGTCGCCGTCATCCTCGTCGCGGCCGTGGTGGTAGCGGCCGCGCTCGGCGCCTTCAGCGGCAGCGGAAGTGGCGATCCCAGCTACCGGATCGAACTGGGCAACGCCTTTGGCCTGATCAACGGCGAGCAGTTCGAGGTCGCGGGCGTCCCGGCGGGCTCGATCAGCTCGATCACCCTCGACTCGAAGACCCTCAACGCGGTGGTCACGGTCTCGGTGAGCAAGGGCACATACGGCGCTTTCCACACCGACGCCACCTGCCAGTCGAGACCTCAGTCGCTCATCGGCGAGTACTTCATCAACTGCAGTCCGGGGACCAAGGGCAGCCCGGTGCTGCGCAGAGGCGGGACGGTCCCCGCCTCCCACACGTTCTCGACGATCCCTGCGGATCTGCTCCAGAACGTCCTGCGCATGCCCTACCGCGAGCGGCTGACCCTGATCATCAATGAGCTCGGCGCCGGCGTGGCGGGCAATCCGGCCAACCTCCAGTCCGCGCTGCATCGGGCGGTCCCCGCGCTGACCCAGACCGACAACCTGCTCTCGGTGCTCGCCCAGGACAGCCACACGATCCAGGATCTGACGAGCACTGCGAACTCGGTGATCACCGCGCTGGCCAACAACGGCGGGAACATCCGGCGCTTCGTGGTCGCGGCCAACAACACGGCCGTGGCCTCGGCGACCCAGCGCACCAACCTGCGGGCCACCTTCCACAATCTCCCCGGCTTCCTCCAGCAGCTCCGTCCCGCCCTGCGCGACCTCGGCTCGGCCGCCGACGCCAACCTGCCGGTACTGGGCAACCTGAACGCGAGCTCGGGCCAGATCAACCGGCTGTTCACCGACCTCGTTCCCTTCTCGCGCTCGGCCAAGCCGGCCCTGCAGTCGCTCGGACAGGCATCGCTCACCGGCCGTCAGGCGGTCGTGGCAGCGGGACCGACGGTCTCCGCGCTGAACCGGTTCGCCAAGCCGACGCCCGAGCTGGCGCAAAACCTGTCGATTGTCCTCCACGCCCTTAACACCCAGAGCAAGGCGGTTGAGCCCGATCCCCGCAGCCCCGGCGGCAAGGGCTACTCCGGTATCCAGGCGCTGCTCCAGTACGCGTTCCAGCAGACCAACGCGATCGACTACTTCGGGCAGTTCGGGCACATCCTCGCCGTAGACGCGTTCGTCAGCCAATGCTCTCCCTACCAGACGCCGCAGACCATCGCCGCGAACCTCTCGACCTTCGGCTCGAGCTTCCGGCAGTGCTACCAGTTCCTCGGGCCCAACCAGCCGGGCGTCAACGAGCGCGACCCGACCAACCCCACGGGGACGATCCCCGATCCGGGAGGCGCAGCGCCCGGCATGGCCGGACCGACGGGATCGATCACCACCTCGTCCGCCAGTGCCACGCCGAAGGCGAGCAAGCGCGCTACGGGGGCGGCTCCGACCACGTCCCAGGCCCCGACGACCACCGCGCCTACGACGACCCTCCCGCCCAGCGCCGCCGGAGGCCAGCCCGCAGCCCCGGGAGCGGGAGCAGGCTCGGGTAGCAATGCGACCGCATCCGGCAGCGGTAACAACCCCACCACCACCCAGCAGGCACAGCAGCTCCTCAATTACCTCCTCGCCCCATGAGACGCTCGCCGGAGAATCCTTTCACCAACCCGACGCTCGTGGGTGCGATGACCGTGCTCGCGATCGTCCTCGCCGTCTACCTCGCCTACAGCGCCAACCAGGGCCTGCCCTTCCTGCCCACGCGTGAGCTCAAAGTGGACGTCACCAACGGCGCGAACCTCGTCGTCGGGGCCGACGTGGACTCAGGCGGGACGCGCATCGGCGAGCTCACGGCGCTACAGCCGGTCGAGATCAGGCATACCGGCCAGGTGGCCGCCCAGCTCACGCTCACCCTGAGCAAGGCCAACGGCCGGGTGCCGATCAACTCCACGGTCAGCGTGGGCGAGCGTTCGCTCCTCGGTCAGAAGTTCGTCGAGCTGAACAAGGGCAACGCAAAGCGGGTGTTCGCCGACGGGGGGACGATGCCGATCTCCCAGACATCGATCCCCGTGCAGATCGACGACGTCTTCAACACCTTCACCCCGCAGACGCGAACGGCGGTCCAGGGTGCTCTGGTCGGCATCGGCAGCACGCTCGCCGGCCGCGGCGAGGCGCTCAGCCAGACGCTCCAGAACCTGCCGCCCCTGCTCGGCAACCTCGCCCCGGTGGCGGCGAACCTGGCGAACCCCCAGACCGAGATAACGCGCTTCTTCAATAACACCGACACCTTTACCGCCGTCGTGGCCCCGCTCTCACAAGTCAACGCCCAGCTGTTCACCGACATGGCGAGGACGTTCTCGGCGATCTCGCGGGTTCCCAGGAACCTCGAGGCGACGATCGCCGAGTCGCCCTCGACCCTGTCGGTGTCGACGCAGTCGCTGCGTGTCCAGCAGCCGTTCCTCGTCGACCTGGCCACGCTCGGCAACCAGCTCACTCCCGCCACGCGCGAGCTCCGCGCGGCGCTCCCCGACATCAATCCCGCGCTCGAGGCCGGCGCCACCACCCTGGCGCGCACGCCGGTACTCAACCGGGGGCTCCAGCACGTGATGGCGTCGCTGCGGAACCTCGCGCTCTCGCCGGGGACCAATATCGCCATCAACGCGCTGACCGCGACCGCCAACACGCTCAACCCGATGCTGCGCTACCTCGGACCGTACGTGACCGTGTGCAACTACTTCAACTACTTCTGGACCTATCTGGCCGATAACGTCTCCGAGACCACCTCGTTCGGGACCTCGCAGCGGGTCCTGCTGAAGCTCGCCAACATCCTGCAGCCGAACAACGTGGGGATCGTGGGCGCGACCACCCAGGTCAACGGCGGCGGCGCCAACCTCGGTCTCCTAGGGGGCAACGAGTATCTGCACAACCAGCCCTACGGTGCCGCGATCGATACCCAGGGGAACGCCGACTGCGAGACGGGCCAGCGCGGCTATCCGCTGAAGCTCAACTCCTTCGACTCGCAGGGTCGCACCCTCGCCGTCGATCCCCACACCCCCGGCAACCAGGGCCCGACGTATGCCGGCGTGGCCCACGTGCCGGCGGGCGAGACGTTCAGCCGGACCCCGCAGACCGGCCCGCAACTCGACCCCAACCCGAGCAACCCATGATCGGCCGGCGGCGCTCAGGACGGAGGAAGCCGATGAGCCGATTCGTGCTCGGCGTGATCGGCATCGTCCTAATCGTGCTCTTCATCTACGGCGGCTTCACCAAGTTCGCCAACCCGTTCGCGAGCCAGTACACCGTCTACGCCGACTTCCCGAGCGCCAACCAGATCAAGCCGGGCTCGTTCGTGCGCATCGCGGGCATCAACGTCGGCACGGTGACGAGCATCGAACCCGCGCCCGGTCATCCCCAGCAGGCCAGGGTGGGGATGGAGATCTCGGGCGAGGGGCTCCCCATCCACGAGGACGCGACGGTGAAGATCAGGCCGCGCACCTTTCTCGAGGGCAACTTCTTCGTCGACCTCATGCCCGGCACCCCGGCTGCGCCGGTCGCTCCCGACGGCTTCACATTCCCGGCCGCACACGCCGCCGTTCCCGTCCAGCTCGACCAGGTGCTGAGCACCCTGCAGGCCAGCACGCGGCGCAACCTGCAGACCCTCCTCAGTGTCTACGGCGCCGCCGTCAAGCAGGCCGGACCTGCGTACAACGCCTCGATCCCGTACTGGACGCCGGCCTACAAGTACACCGGCGAGGTCACCCACGACCTCCTCGGTACTCGGCCGGGGGACCTCGGGAACCTTGTCGCCAACGGTGCCGCCGTCGCGGGAGCGCTGGACTCCCATCCGCAGAACCTCGAGAACCTGATCACCGACTTCAACACCACGGCGAACGCGTTCGCCCGTGAGAACGGGAATTTGTCGGCCGCGGTCGCCGAGCTCCCGCGGACGCTCGCCGCCGCGACGCCGGCGCTCACCGCTCTGAACAACTCGTTCCCGCCGCTCGAGCGCCTGGCCGGCGCGCTGATCCCGGGCGTCAGGAGCGCCGGGCCGACGATCGAGGTCAGCCTCCCCTTCGTCAGCCAGCTGCGGCAGCTCGTCCAGCCCTCCGAGCTTCGCGGCCTGACCTCCGACCTCGCGGTCACCGTTCCCGCCCTCGCACATCTGACCCGAGCAGCGATCCCCCTGATGTCGAAGGTCCGCGCCGCCTCGAGCTGCATCTCGAACGTCATCTACCCCTGGTCGCAGCTGACGGTACCCGATACCAACTTCACGCCCGACAACGGCTTCCCCAACCGCCAGATCTACCAGGAGGCGCTCGACTTCCTCCCCGGCCTCGCGGGCGAGTCCAGGAACTTCGACCCCAACGGCTCGTACATCAGGGTCCTCGGCGGCAGCGGCTCGCTCACCTACTCGCTCCAGCCCGGCCTGCTCGGGCAGGCGCTCTCGGCGATCAACGGCGTCCAGCCCCAGCCGCCGCCGAACGGCACCCGGCCGCCCCTGCATCCCAATATCCCGTGTGAGACCCAGACGGTGCCCGACCTCTTCTCGCCATCGGGCCTGGCGCCGAACCAGATCCAGACCAATCTCTCGGCCCCCGGCGCCGCCGCGCGCGCCGCCGCATCCGCGCAGGATCTGGTGGCCCAGGCGTCTGGCCTGATCAAGTCGCAGAGGCTCTCGGGCGCGGTGTCGAAGGTGGCGCCGACCGTCTCGGAGCTTGCAAGCGGCAAGCCATGACCCGCGCGATCAAGAAGCACATGGGGGACTTCGCGGCGATCCTCGTGCTCCTCGTGCTCTCGATCGTCGTGGCGGTCTACATCCTCAGCAACGAGCGGCTCCACTTCCCGTTCTTCGAGTCCTCGCCCTACACCCTCAACGCCGAGTTCCAGACCCTCCAGGCGGTGGCCCCCGGCCAGGGGCAGACCGTCCGGGTCTCCGGTGTGCAGGTCGGCACCATCGGGTCGGTCTCGCTGCGCAACGGGCTCGCCGTCGTCCAGATGAACATGGACCAGCGCTACGAGCACATCGTCCACGAGAACGCGACCCTGCTGCTGCGGCCGAAGACGGGCCTCGACGACATGTTCATCGAGCTCAATCCGGGCAACGGCAGCGCCCCCGTGGCAAAGCCGGGCTACACCTTCCCGGTCTCCAACACCCTTCCGGACATCAACGTCGATGAGATCTTCGCCGCGCTCGATTCCGACACGCGCGACTACCTGAACCTGCTGGTCAACGGCGCGGGTCAGGGACTGAAGGGGCGCACGAGCGACCTCACCCAGGTCCTCCAGCGCTTCGAGCCCACCCACCGGGACCTCGCGCGCGTCAGCCAGGCGATCGCCCAGCGCGGAGCGGACCTGCGCCAGCTCGTCGACTCGCTGCGGCGGCTCGACGGCGATCTCGCGGCCCAGCGACCCCAGCTCGTATCGCTCGTGGACGCCGGGTCGCAGGTCTTCCATGCCCTCGCGCTCGAGAACGGGAACATCAGCACCTCGGTCCGCCTGCTCCCGGGGACGCTCCGTCAGGCGACCGCCACCCTGGCCAAGGTGCAGCGGCTCGCGGGCGTGCTCGGGCCTACGGCCGCGGCCCTCCTGCCGGCGGCGAGGAAGCTGCCGGCCGCCAACGCGGCGCTGGCGGCGCTGGCCAAGCCGAGCGCGCCGATCATTCAGAACCAGATCCGACCGTTCGTCGTCGCCGCGCGCCCGCTGGTGCGGAACCTGCGCCCGGCTGCGATAAACCTGGCGGCCGCGACGCCCAACCTGGGCAAGACGTTTACCGTGGTCAACAACCTGGTGAACATGCTCGGCTACAACCCGGGCAACAGCGTGCACGGCTACCTGTTCTGGCTTGCCTGGCTGTTCCACGATGGGCGCACGCTGTTCTCCACCCAGGACGCCAACGGCGATTACCGGCCGATCTTCCTGCAGGCGAACTGCGCGACGCTGGCGTCGATCGCCAACGGCTTCCCCGGCGCCGAGGCGCTCTACAACCTGACGCCGATCCTCTCCAACCTGGGACTGTGCCCCAAGCAGGCCGCAGCCATCGCTCACGACGCGACCCTCAAGCCGCACGTGACCAAGCTCGGCGGGACGAGCGCGCCGAGCGTGCCGCCGCTGCCCGCGCCGTTGTCGCAATCCTCGCTGCTGACCGGGGCGAGGTGATCGGCTGATGCAGAAGGGCGCTCCCTCGTTCGGCAAGATCGCCACGATGGTCCTGTTCGCGCTGTCGTGCTTCGGCCTGCTGCTGTTCCTGTGGCTGTCCTTCGGCGGTGGGATCCCCTTCGCCCCGCAGGGCTACCGGATCAAGGCCTCCTTCCCCTTCGGCCAGGAGCTCGCGGCCCAGGCCGACGTGAGGATTGCCGGCGTGTCGGTCGGCAAGGTGGTGTCCGTGGGGCTCGATCCCCAGGGCAACCGGACCCTCGCGACGATCCAGCTCGACAATCAGTTCGCTCCGCTGCACGCCAACGCCTCGGCGATCCTGCGCGAGAAAACGATCATCGGTGAGACGTACGTCCAGATCAACCCCGGACCGAGCCGGGCTCGGCCCATCGCCGACGGTGGCATGCTGGCACGCGCCAACGTCGTCCCCGCCGTCCAGCTCGATCAGATCTTCGATGCCTTCGACCCGACCACGCGCCGCGCCTTCCAGGTCTGGCAGCAGTCCCTATCCCAGGCCGTGACGGGCAACGGCCAGAACCTCAACTCGGTGCTCGGGAACCTGCCGACCTTCGCCGCCGACGGCTCCCAACTTCTCGCGACGCTGAACATCGAGCACGACGCGGTACGGCGTCTGTTTCGTAACACCGGCACCGTGTTCGGAGCGCTGACCCAGAACCAGTCCGCGCTCCGCAACTTGATCATCAGCGCGCAGCAAACCTTCCACACGACCGCGGCCAACGACAGCGCGCTGTCCCGGACCTTCGCCGTGCTCCCGGTCTTCCTCAACGAGACGAAGCTGACGATGGGGCGGCTGCAGACGTTCGCGACGAACACCGACCCGCTGCTCAAGCAGCTGATGCCGGTCGCCGCGGACCTCACCCCGACGCTGCGCTCGGTGCGAGCCCTCTCGCCCGACCTGCGCTCGCTGTTCGTGAACCTCAATCCGCTGATCACCGCGTCCAAGACCGGGCTGCCGGCGCTCGCCAAGGTGCTCGACGGCGCGTCGCCCTTGCTCTCGAGCCTCGGACCGTTCCTCGAGCAGCTGAACCCGATCCTCACGTGGCTCTCGCTGCACCAGCAGCTGATCTCGGACTTCTTCAGCATCGGCGGCGGAGCCCTGGCGGGCAAGGCGACGTCGTTCTCGGGCGGCACGGGCCACTACCTGCCCCAGTACACCGCCTTCGGCCCGCAATCGCTGGCCATCTATCCCAGCCGGCTGTCCACCAACCGTGGTAACACCTACCCGCCACCGGTTGGTGGGCAGGGCGCGGCGCTTGCGGCGCACGGGATCCTGCCCTCCTGGGATTGCACCAACACCGGCGCGCCTGGCGACGGCTCGGTTGCACCGGGCGGCGGAAACACGCCGTGCTGGGTCGCGGCCCCGCTCGGCAATCTGATTGGCGAGCCGACCAAGTCGGCGCAGATCCACCCGGCGACCTACCCGTCTAAGTAGCGGTGCTCCGGCCTTCGCCATGGTTGCGGCTCCTCGGCTCAGGTTCTAGCCAGACACAAGATCAGGCTGCGGCAGCCGCGGCGTGGGTCGTGCTGTGGCTCTGAGCGAGGCCGTCGAGGACGCTCGCGGCGAGCGTCTCGTCGCCGGTGATCTCGAGCCCGTCGCGACTTCCGTCGGGGGCGAAGGCTCGGATCCACGCTTCTTCGGTGCCCGTCACATGGGCGGCGGCCTCGGCGTCGGGGCGCTCGGTCAGGGTCACCGTTCCGCGCGAGACCGACAGCAGATAGGGGACGGCTCCGCCGTCCTTGCTCGTGTTGGTCACGAGCAGCTCGACCCGGCCGGAGACCTTGTGGTTCGGATGCACGAGCCCCGGAGCGAGGCGGATGATCGCGCCGATGTCGATCAGCTCGTTCTCGCGCGGTGAGCTCCACGCCCACTCGTAGCCCCACCGCGCGAGCTCGCCCAGGACGGGGAGCAGCTCGCGGGCGCGCTCGGTCAGCTCGTAGTCGACTCGGGGCGGGACCTCGCGAAAGCGCTGGCGGGTGAGCATCCCGTCGGCGACCATTCGGTTCAGACGCGAGCGAAGCTGCTCGGTCGAGATGCCCGGCAGGACGCGCTGGAGCTCGACGAAGCGGCGCGGGCCGGCCGCGAGGTCACGGACGATGAGCAGAGTCCATTTGTCGCCGACGAGATCGAGCGCGCGCGCGTCAGGCGACCACTGGTTGTACGGGTG
>JALYXK010000452.1 GCA_030947145.1 Actinomycetota bacterium | reverse complement strand
CGGCGCCTTCGCCTCCTCCAGCTCGCCGCCGGAATCGCCGTCGCCGCCGTCGGCCGACGGACCCCGTCGCCGTCGCTCGTCAAGGTCGAACTCGTCACGCGCGAGGGGAACCCCGGGCTGGCCGGCTTCGAGGAGCTCGTGCGACTCCGCGGCCTCCGCAGCGTCCTGCGCCTCGGACTCGAACTCCTCAACCGAGGCCGACTCGTCCTCCGCGTCGGCCGCGGGCTCGGGGCGGCCGAGCGCCAGCTGAGCCTCGGCCAGCTCGGCGTCGGGAGCGGCGTGCTCGAGCGGATCGGGAGAGGCGTTCTCCAGCTCGTCGGAGTCCACCCGCGACGTCGACAGACCGGGCCGCGACACCGACGCCCCCTGGGGGCGGCGCGCACGCCGGTCCTTCGCTCGTTTGCGATTGCGAGCCACGGGGCTGCCTGCCGGTAGCTAGCGCGTCTCGCGGTGCGCGGTGTGGCGCTTGCACCAGCGGCAGTACTTACGCAGCTGGAGCCGTTCCGGGTTGTTCCGCTTGCTCTTGTTCGTCTGGTAATTCCGGCGCTTGCACTCTTCACAGGCAAGAGTGGCGGCGATCCGGACATCTCCACGGGCCATTTACGCGTTCCCCTACGGGGTTGATGAAGGTCTCAGTACCGGGTTCAGGCGCGTTGAACAACGCCTCCGGCGCAGCAAGTCAGTGTAGCTACTGCGCCAGTTCCACGGGCGAGACCTCGAGGTCGAGCCAGCGCTCGCCGCGCAGCACACGGACCTCGACCAGTCGCCCGATCGCCCCGGCGCCCATCAGGCGCTGCACGTCCTCGACGCGCTCGACCGGCATCCCGTCGATCTCCACGATCAGATCCTCGGCCCGCATCCCGGCCCGGGCCGCGGGAGCCTCCGGTACCACCTCGACCACCTCGACGCCACCATCGCGCCCCAGCCGGTTCCGGGCCTGGGACGGCAGCGGACGCGGACCCCCGGCGATCCCCACGTAGGCCCGGCGGACCCGCCCGTCCTGCATCAGGGCGCCGATGATCTGCCGCGTGGCGCCGTTGATCGGGACCGCGAGGCCGAGGCCGACTCCGGCCACGGCGGTGTTGATACCGACCACCCGGGCCGAGCTGTCGACCAGCGCCCCGCCCGAGTTGCCCGGGTTCAGCGCGGCGTCGGTCTGGATCACGTTGTCGATGAAGCGAACCGTCCGCCCGGCCCGGGCCGGCAGCGATCGTCCGAGCGCCGAGACGACGCCGGCGGTGACCGATCCGGCGAAGCCGTTCGGGTTGCCGATGGCCACCACGAGCTGGCCCACGCGCAGGCGGGCGGCGTCGCCCAGCACGGCGGGCGCGAGATCGCCCCCGTCGGCGCGGAGCACGGCCAGATCGGACAGGCGATCGAGGCCGATCACCCGGAAGCTCAGCTCGCGCCCGTCGACGAATGCCGCCCGCCCGCACGAGCTTGCCTCGCGCTCGGCATCGGTCGCACGCTCGCGCTCAGAGTCCGGACGCGGCGCTCGTGTCCTCCGGCTACCCGGACCCGCGACGACGTGCGCCGAGGTCAGCAGGAAGCCGTCGGGCGTCAGCGCGATCGCGCTCCCGGCACCCCCCGGCACCGTTCCGGCCCGGCTGCGCCGCTCCACCCGGAGGTTGGCCACCGAGGGGGCCAGCCGCTGCGCCACGTCGACCACGACGCGGGAGTAGGCGTCCAGCGCCTCGGCCTCGCACTCCGCGATTGGCGATCCTTGAACTCCACCAGCCACGACACTCAGCGACTCGTCTCCTAGAGACGGACCACTAGAAGCTGACCGAGACGGTCCGCTCATCGATTCCGCGCAGAATCGTTAGCTCGAGCCGACCCGAGGCGCGGGCCGCGTCGAGCGCTTCGTAGAGCACGTCGACCCGGTCGATCTGCCGCTCGCCCACAGCCACGATCAGGTCGCCCCGCTGCAGGCCGGCCGCCTGCGCCGGGCTCTCCTCCTCCACCGCTCGGACGAGTACGCCATCGCGCTCCGGCAGGCCTACGGCGCGGCGCAGGCGGCGCGCGACCCGGGGCGGGGCAATCGCCACGCCCAGGCGGGCCCGCGTGGGCGCCTCGCCACGTCCGAGCGCCTCGATCCGCTGCCGCAGGGCGCCGTCGGCCGGGATCGCCAGGATCAGTCCGCCGTCGACGCGGACGGTGTTGATCCCCAGCAGGCGGCCTTCGGCGTCAACCAGCGGACCGCCCGAGGATCCCCGGGGCAGAGGCGCCGTGTGCTCGATCGCCCCGGCGATCCGGCGGCCGCGGGGCCCGCGGAAGCTGCGCGCGGTGGCGGAGACGAATCCTGGCGTGACCCGGAGCCCGCGTCCGCCGGGGTTGCCCAGAGCGAGGATCGCGCGCCCGATCGGCACCTCGGCGCTGTCCGGCGCTAACTCGAGCGGCTCCGCCTCGCCGGTGGGCACCCCGATCACGGCCACGTCGAGGTCAGGGTCCGACCCGGCCACGCGTCCGTCCTCCCGGCGTCCGTCCGCAAAGCTGACCGTCACCTCGTCGTGGCGGAGGTTGTGGGCGTTGGTCAGGACCTGGCCGGGCGCGATCACCACTCCGGAGCCGACGCCCCAACCCCGGCCCAGGCCGACCACCGCCGGGCCGGTGCGCTCCGCCGCGGACTGGACGGAGGCTTCGATTTCTTCAAGCAGACTCATCTGGGTTCCCCCACTAAAGTTGTTACTTGCAACATGCAAGTCAGTACGGTAGCAGCCGCCGCGTACGATTCGCTGGCGATGCCCGACGCGCCCGAACCACGCGCTCCGACCGGTTCGCCGCTGGACGGGGCATCGGTCGGTTCGCCGCTGGCCGACGCGCTCACCGAGGTCGGGGACCGCTGGACGCTGCTGATGGTCGCCGCGCTGCTCGACGGGCCGCTGCGCTTCGGCGAGCTCCAGGACGCCGTCGCCGGGATCGCCCCGAACGTGCTCACCCAGAGGCTGCGCCAGCTCGAACGCAACGCGCTGGTGATCGCCCGACCCTATTCCGAGCGGCCGCCGAGATTCGTCTACGAGCTCAGCCTGGCCGGCCACGAGCTGGCGGGCGCGCTGAGGCTGCTGGCCGGCTGGGGCGCGCGGAATGCCGAGGGGGCCGGCCCGCCCCGCCACGCGGTCTGCGGCACTCCGATGGAGACGCGCTGGTGGTGCCCGAGCTGCGAGCGGCCGGCCGGCGAGGACGAGGGCGACGAGCTGCTGTTCGCCTAGCTCTCCGCCGGGGGTGTATCAGGCCCCGCCGCGGGGCATGAGACCGGATTAACCCGCCATGAGGACAATTGCCGCATGCTCCGCCTGATCGGCCTCGTCGTATCGATCGGACTGGCGGACTCGCTCAACCCCACCACGATCGCCCCGGCGCTGTACCTGGCCTCCGGCGAGCGCGCGCGCGAGCGCGTCACCCAGTTCACGCTCGGCGTGTTCCTGGTCAACCTGATCGCCGGCGCGGCGGTCGCGCTCGGTCCGGGACAGCTGCTGCTCTCACTAATCCCGCGGCCCCACCACCAAGCCAAGGCCGTCATTGAAATCGTCGTCGGCTTCGCCATGGTCATCGCGGCGGGAGTGCTCTGGCGCAAGCGCGGCTCGCTGTCCCAACGCGATCCCCCGAGCGTCAGCGCGGCGGGGCGATCGAGCGCGCTGCTCGGGGCGACCATCACCGTGGTCGAGCTACCGACCGCCTTCCCCTATTTCGCCGTGATCACCGCGATCGTCGTCTCTGACCACAACCTGGGACACCAGCTGGTGCTGCTGCTGCTGTTCAACCTCTGCTTCGTGCTCCCGCTGCTGCTGATCGTGATCGCGCTTTGGGTCGCCGGCGAGAACGCGGTGCCGCTACTGGCCAAGGGTCGCCGATTCCTCCAGCGGCGCTGGCCGGTGGTGCTCTCCGGCCTGGCCCTGCTGGCCGGGGCGTTCGTGGTCACGCTCGGCGTGACCAATCTCTTCATCACCAACCACAGCGACTTCGGCACGTTTTCGCGGAGCGTGCACAGCCTGCTGCACTTCGGTCACAAGCGCTGACGCACTGCATATGCTTGACCGGGTCCGCCTCGAGCACCGCGGTCCAGACCTTCGATCCCGCGACGCTGCAGCGGCTGCTCGACGGGCCCTACGCGGATCTGCGCGAGCGGATCAGGGACGTGCTTTCCCGGCCCGAGTTCGCGCCGGTGATCGCCTTGCCCACTGGCGAATATCGCGAGCGAGTGCTCGAGTGGGCCAGGCAGCTCGCGCACGAGGGACTGACCGCCCCCGGCTTCCCCGCGGAGTACGGCGGCCGGGACGACTTCGGGGCCAACGTGGCCGCGTTCGAGACGCTCGGCT
>JALYXK010000366.1 GCA_030947145.1 Actinomycetota bacterium | reverse complement strand
CCCGTCCTGGCTGCGGGCGACGAAGCGCTCGAGCGTCTGCGTGGCGGCACCCGTATCGATTGTCGCCTGGGCCGCCCGGACGCCCTCGGCCAACGTCTCACTACGGCCGCCGGCGAGGATTGCGGCGCCGGCATTCAGCACCGCCAGGTCCCGTGCCGCTCCCATCTCGCCGGCGAAGATGCGACGCGTGATCTCAGCGTTCTCGCTGGGTTCTCCGCCGGGCACCTCCTCGGGGGCGGCACGACGCAGCCCAACTTCCTCAGGAGTGACGGTGAGGGAGCGCAGCTGGCCGCCCTGCACGTCGATCACGTGCGTCGGGGCGCTAATGCTGAGCTCGTCGAGACCGTCCTCGGAGCTCACCAGCAGTGCCCGATGCGTCCCGAGCAGCGCCAGCGCGCCGGCCATCGTCTCCAGGTATCCGGCGTCGGAGACTCCGATCAGCTGGCGGCTGGCCCCCGCCGGGTTGGTCAGAGGACCGAGGAAGTTGAACGCCGTGCGCACCGCAAGCTGCCGGCGGACCGGAACCACGAAGCGGGTGGCCTGATGGTGGGAGGGCGCGAACATGAACCCAAAGCCGGCATCGCGGATGCACTGCGCGACGGCGGGCGGGTCGAGATCGATCCGGGCGCCGAGCGCCTCGAGCAGGTCGGCCGATCCCGACAGGCCCGTGGCCGAGCGGTTGCCGTGCTTGGCCACGGTGCAGCCGGCGCCCGCGGCGATCAGCGCCGCCGTCGTCGAGACGTTGAACGTGCGGCGCCCGCCCCCGGTGCCGGCGGTGTCGAGCAGGTCCTCGTGCTCGATCGGCACGGGGGTCGCCATCGCCCGCATGGTGCGCGCGAGTCCGGCCAGCTCTGCGACGGTCTCGCCCTTCGTCCGCAACGCGATCAGGAAGCCGGCGATCTGCACCTCGGAGGCGTTGCCGGACATGATCTCCGAAAGCACAGCCGCGGTGTCCTCGAAGCCCAGGTCGTGGCCCGAGGCCAACTGCTCGATCGAGCGCGTGAGCAGATCGGTCGTCATCTGGCCTGCTCCAGGAAGTTGCGCAGCAGCTCACGCCCCTGCTCGGTCAGTACCGACTCGGGGTGGAACTGCACGCCCTCGGCCGGCAGCTCGCGATGGCGGACCGCCATCACGACATCCCCGCCGAAGGCGCTGCGGTCCAGCAGGTCGGGCAGGTCGGGGTGGGCGACCAGCGAGTGGTAGCGGCCCACCTCCAGCGGAGCCGCCAGGCCGCGGAAGATCGTCCTTCCGTCGTGCTCGATCTTGGTCGTCTTTCCGTGCACTGGCACGTGCTGGATCACCTTCCCTCCCCACGCTTGCACGAGCGCCTGGTGTCCCAGGCAGACGCCGAGCGTGGGCACCCGGGCCAGCGGGAACCGTCGCACCGCCTCCAGCGAGATTCCCGCCTCGTTCGGCGTGCACGGCCCGGGCGAGACGATCACCCGGTCGTAGCCGCGCACCAGCAGCTCCTCGACGGTGGCGTGGTCGTTGCGCACGACCTCGAGCTCGGGGGTGGGCAGGCCCATCTCCCCCAGGTACTGGACGAGGTTGTAGGTGAAGCTGTCGTAGTTGTCGATGACGAGCACGCGCATCGCGCGCAACGTTAACGGTGGAATCGCCCCGGGGGGCTCAGAGACCGGGGATGCAGAGGTTGAGCAAGGGGAGGCAGAGCTGCGGCGGGCTCGGCGGTGGGCCGGGGACCGGCGGTAGCGGTGGTGGCGGGGCCGGCTTCGCTTGCGGCGGATGGGCGTATTCGGGCGGGTAGGCCAGGAACCGGCGCGAGCCCAGCGCCCGGCGCAGTGCCACCCGGCTGGCCGGATAGTGGGCCAGGTTGGCCGGCCCGGAGTCGGTGAAGCCCTGGTAGTAGTTCAGCATCCGCACCCGGGGATGGCTCCGCACCCACGCGAACAGGGACCGCACGAACCCCGGGGCGTCGGCCCCGTACAGGGCCCACTCCGAGAGCACGAACGGCTTGCCCGAAAATTGGTTATAGAACCGATCGAGCAGGGCGAAGTTGGGATAGGACGCGTAGAAATCGGTCCCCACCCAGTCGACGTAAGCGCCCCCCGGCCAGAACGCCGCCGGCGCGTTGGCCGCGATCTCCGGGCTGCCGGCGTCCTGGGGTACCCACAGGAAGGCGACCTTCGGCCGGGGCAGGGCACGTTCGCCTCCCGTTCTCACCAGGAGCCGGGGCAAGCCGAGCCTCGCCAGCTTGGCGTCGATCCGCCGGGTCGGCCCGCCCCGCAGGATCAGCACGCTGCGCCGCCACGCCTGCACATAGGAGTGCGCGGAGTTCTGCGTCCCACGGAACGCGCCGTTGGCGGAGAACGCCGCGTACGCATTCCAGTATCCGTTCATCTCGGCCATCAACCGGACGTAGAAGATCCGGCGCGAGTGGGCGAGATCGCGGTTCAGGCGGATGAGGAAGCGGTCGCTCCGGCCTAGCGCAATTCCCTCGGGCGAGATCACCCCGCCCTGGCCGTACCCGGTTGAGGTGGAGATGTGCAGCCCCACGCGGGACCGGAACGAGCGGTCGGGGCTCCGCAGCCACGCGGTCGAGGTGTTCCACGTCGTGTAGGTCTCGAACACGGCCGGGTGCTTGCGCACCATCTGCTGGTAGGCCGAGATCGAAGTCCCACCGCTCAGGCCGGCATAGACGTGGCTCCCCGGCGGCTCGTACGGCCGCGCGGCCGCGGCGGCGACGAAGCACAACGACGCCAGCACCACCAGTAGCGGGCTCCGGCTCCGCATCGATCCGCAGGCTAGAGCCGTTCCCGCCCCGGTTCAAGCCCAGTCCGGCTGCGCCACCGCCAGCTCGATCGCCTGCAGCACCGCCCGGGCTTTGGCCTCCGATTCGCGGAACTCGTACTCGGGCACTGCGTCGGCGACCGTCCCCCCGCCGGCCTGAATGTGGGCGATGCCGTCCTTGACCACCACCGTCCGGATGTGAATGCAGGTGTCCAGGTCGCCGGTGTAGCTCACGTAGCCGATCGCCCCGCCGTAGCCGCCGCGCTTGACCGGCTCGAGTTCGTCGATGATCTGCATCGCCCGGACCTTCGGCGCGCCGGACAGCGTGCCCGCCGGCAGGACCGAGCGGAGCGCCGGCAACGCGCCCACACCCTCCCGCAGCCGCCCCACCACGCTCGAGACAATGTGCATCACGTGGCTGTAGTCCTCGACGGCCATGAACTCCTCGACCTCGACGCTGCCGTACTCGCAGACCCGCCCGAGGTCGTTGCGACCCAGGTCCACCAGCATCACGTGCTCGGCTCGCTCCTTAGGGTCCGCGAGCAGGTCCGCCGCCATCCGGCGATCCTCCTCGAGTGTGGCGCCCCGCGGACGCGTGCCGGCGATCGG
>JALYXK010000340.1 GCA_030947145.1 Actinomycetota bacterium | reverse complement strand
GCTCGAGCCCGACCGTACCGCCGTGGGACTCCGCGACGGCCCGGACGATCGCCAGCCCCAGGCCAGATCCGCGCCCGCCGTCGCCCCCGCCGCGGACGAATCGCTCGAACACTCGCTGGGCCATCAGCGGATCGATCCCCGGACCTTCGTCCTGCACCACCAGGGTCGCGAACCCGTCCTCCGTGCTGGTGCTGGCGTGGATTCGCGTGCCCGGGGGGGTATGGCGGACCGCGTTCTCGAGCAGGTTCAGCGCCATGCGATGGAGGTCGTCGCGCGCTCCGGGGACGATCACCGACTCGGCGTCGATCGTCACCTCGTGCCCCTCGGCGACCGGGCCGAGCTCGGCGGCCGCGTCCATCAGCACCTCGCCAATGTCGGTCGGACGGTTCGGGCGCTCGCGCTTGGCATCGGCGCGGGCCAGCAGCAGCAGGTCTCCGACCAGCCGGCGCATCCGCCGCGTCGAGCGCAGCGCTGCCTTGGCCGACTCCGCCTGCTCGTCGGCCAGCTCCTCGGCCAGCAGCTCGAGGTTGGCCAGCACGCTGGTCAGCGGCGTGCGCAGCTCGTGTGAGGCATCGGCGACGAACTCGCGCTGGCGATCGAGCATCGTCTGGGTCTCGGCCCGGGCGGCGTCGAGCGCCTGGAGCATCCCTTCGAGCGTTCGGGCCAGTTCGGCCACCTCGTCGTCGGCCTCGGGCTTGGGCAGTTGCCGGCTCGGATCGCGCGTGCGCTCGATCTCGCGCGCGGCGTCGCTGAGCTCGGCGATCGGCCGCATCGCGCGTCCGGCGGTGGCCAGGCCGGCCAGCAGGGCCAGGATCGTGCCGCCGAGCACCCCGAGGATCAGGAAGAAGCGGACCTTGGCCAGCGTGTGGTCGACGTCGGAGTAGGGCCTGGCGTAGAGCAGCGCGAAGTCGCCGGCGGGCTCGACCCGGAGATGCAGCACGTTGACCCGGTAGCCGAGCTCGTTGAATGTCCCCGTTGCCGTGGGTGCGGGAAAGCTCGGCCTGACCTGCGGGACCTTGGTCCCCTTGGCGATGACCTTCAGGTCATTCGTGCAGGCCAGCGCGCCGTCGCCGATGTCGAAGATCCGGATCTGCGCGTGCTCGGCGCTGCCGTAGTCGCTGAGGTGCACGGTCCGGTCGCAATCGAGCGAAAAGCTCGGCGGACTCAGGTGCATGCTCCCGAGCTGGCGCTGCAGCTGCTGCGCCGCGGAACCGACCTCGTTGTTGAACTGTCCGCGCACCTGCCGGGTCGTGAGCACGCCGACGATCGCCGCGAACCCGGCCAGGATCACGAAGGTCAGCGCCGCGGATCCGCCGGCCAGTCGCCAGCGGATCGGGACCGACCTATACGCGGAGAACGTAGCCCGCGCCGCGGATCGTATGTAGGAGCCGAGGCTCGCCATCCGCTTCAAGCTTTCTCCGTAGGTTGGAGACGAACACCTCGATCGTGTTCGTCATCGAGAACGGGTCATACCCCCAGACCTCGTCGAGCAGGCGCTGGCGTGAGACCACGATCCGCTCGTTGCGCATCAGGTACTCGAGCAGCTCAAATTCCCGCTGGGTCAGCTCCAGCGGCCGCTCGCCGCGCGTGACCTCGTGCGTGTCAGGGTTCAGCTTCAGGTCGCTGACCGAGAGCGTCGCCTGGCCGCGGGGCGGACGGCGCCGCAGCAGCGCCCGCAGCCGCGCCAGCAGCTCCTGGCGCTCGAACGGCTTGACCAGGTAGTCATCGGCGCCGGAGTCGAGCCCCTCCACCCGCGACTCCACCGCATCCCGCGCGGTCAGGACGAGGATCGGGACGTCGTCGGTCCGACGCAGCGTCTTGGCCACCTCGATCCCGTCGAGTTTGGGCAGGCCGAGATCGAGAATCACCAGGTCGGGCAGGAAGGCGTGAGCCAGGTCGAGCGCGCTGACCCCGTCGCCAGCGATCCGCACGTCGTAGCCCTCCATGCGCAGGGAGCGCTGCAGCACCTGGGCGATCGCGTCGTCGTCCTCAACGACGAGCACGCGCGGTGGACGTTCGTACTCGGACATATTCTGCAGGGATGGTAGGGGGCCGACGGCGAGTTCTGCAGGGAATTTAGTACGCGTTGATGCCCGCCCCCGACGTCAAATCGCGGGCAGGAGCCGGGGCTCCGCCGTCGAAGCCATCCCATCGGACATGGCTGCCGCCCGCCCCCACAAGAAGCGCACGAGGAAGGCTCCGCTGAAAGCTCCGCGCCAGCGAGCCAAACGCTCGCTGCTGGCCAGCCGTCCTTCGTTCTCGCCGCCGGAGCTGGCGCCCCACCAGATCGACATCATCGGACTGGCGCTGATCGCGGTGGGGATCTTCCTGGCCGGCGTCGCCTACCTGAACTGGGCCGGGGGCACGCTCGGCGACGGGGCGATCAGAGCGACCAAGTTCGTGCTGGGCAAGCTCGGCTACACCATCCCCGCCGGACTCGTGTGCGGCGGGGCGCTGGTGCTGATTCGCGAGCTGCGCCCGCCGGGACGGCCGTTGCGCACCGGCACGCTCTGCCTGGTCGCGGCGCTTACCCTGGCGCTCGCGTCGGGAACGCTGGGGATCGGCCCGGGACGGCTACCCGATGCCCAGTTCTGGCACGCCGCCGGATTCGAATCCCGCGGAGGGATCATCGGCCAGAGCGAGCTCTGGGTGGCCTCCCACCTGCTGTCCTTCACCGGCGCCGACATCCTCGCCGGGTTCCTGCTGATCGCCGGGCTGATCCTGGTCACCGGGGCGACGATTGCCTCGGCGGTGCGGGTCACGGGGACGCGCGTGGCCGATACCGGGCGGGTGCTGAGGCGCTCGAGCGGCGACTTCGCCGCGACCATGACGCGGCGCCACCCCCTGCAGGACAGCTCGGCGCCGGGCGAGCCGGATCCCCTCTACGCCACCGCCGACACCGGACCCGCCACGACGGCGGGGCGGGCCGCGACGCTCGACGAGGACCTGCTGGTCTCCCCGCCCGAACTGCTGCTGCCGCCGGAGCCCGACACCGCCGAGCTGATCGTGCGGGCCACGCACGTCGAGGCGCCGCCGATCGGCTCCGACGAGGAGGCGTACGGGCCGGCGGAGCCGGGCAGCGAGCCCGAGGGCCTGGACGATGACCTATCCGATGGCCCGCCCGAGCGCGGGCGCGTCCCCGTCGACCCGGAGGACCTGACGCCCAAGGGGCGCTACCGGGCCGCGGTCACCGATGACCCGGATTTCGTCTGGCGAGTTCCCGGCGCGCGGTTCCTCACCCGCTCGACCGGTGAGGCGGCGAAGCCCGACACCGCCGGTCAGGAGCAGGTGGCCAAGACCCTGCTCGAGACTCTCGGTCACTTCGGGATCGACGCGAAAGTGGTCGGCCGCGTCACCGGTCCCCACATCACCCGTTACGAGCTGCGGCTGGCCCCCGGCACCAAGGTGGCGAAGGTGGCTCAGCTCAAGGACGACCTGGCCTACGCCCTGGCGGCCACCGACATCCGGATCCTGGCGCCGATTCCCGGCAAGACCGCCGTCGGGGTCGAGGTGCCGAACGCGCGGCGGCGGATCGTGCACCTGGGCGATGTCTTCCAGGAGCCTCCGGAGGATTGGTCGCCGCTGACGGTCTGGCTGGGCAAGGACATCGGCGGCCGGGCCATCGGCGCCGACCTGGCGAAGATGCCCCACCTGCTCGTCGCGGGCACGACCGGGGCCGGCAAGTCGGCGTGCGTGAACGCGATGCTCACCAGCATCTTGCTGCGGGCCACGCCGCACGAGGCGCGCCTGGTGCTCGTCGATCCCAAGCAGGTCGAGCTCAACCACTACGAGTCGATCCCGCATCTGCTCACGCCGGTGATCACCAGTCCGCGGATGGCGGCCAACGCGCTCCAGAACCTGGTCAAGGAGATGGAGCAGCGCTACGGGATCATGTCGCTGGCGCGGACCCGCAACCTGCCGGAGCTCAACCGCTACCGGGAGAAGCGCGGCGAACCCCATCTGCCGTACATCCTCTGCGTGATCGACGAGCTGGCCGACCTGATGATGGTCGCTCCCGCCGACGTCGAGGACTCGATCATCCGCCTGGCTCAGAAGGCCCGTGCGGTCGGGATCCATCTCGTGCTGGCCACCCAGTCTCCCCGCGTGGACGTGATCACCGGGATGATCAAGGCGAACGTGCCCTCGCGGATCGCCTTCGCGGTGTCCAGCCAGACCGACTCGCGAGTGATCCTCGACCAGAACGGGGCCGAGTCGCTGCTCGGCCAGGGCGACATGCTGTTCTCTCCCGTGGGGTCGAACAAGCTGCAGCGGATCCAGGGGGCGTACGTCGACGAGGAGCAGATCGCGGAGCTCACCGACGCCTGGCGGCGCCAGGGGGAGCCCGAGTTCAAGGAGGAGCTCCTCGAAGAGGTGCCGAGCGAGGGCTCCGGCGACTCCGAGGAGACCGAGTTCCCGCCCGACGAGGACGCGCTGCTCGAGGACGCGATCGCGCTGGTGGCCCAGATGGGGACGGCCTCGACCTCGATGCTGCAGCGCCGGCTGCGGCTTGGCTACACCCGCGCCGGCCGGCTGATCGACATGCTCGAGCGGCGCGGGATCATCTCCGGCTACGA
>JALYXK010000327.1 GCA_030947145.1 Actinomycetota bacterium | reverse complement strand
CCGATCGCCGCGAAGGTCTTGGCCAGGTCGATGTTCTCGGTCATCGCGTCGGTGCTCGTGCCCGCCGGGACCCCGGGGCCGACGACCACCAGCGGCACGTGAATGTCGATGTCGAACGCGGTCAACTTCCCGGTCATCAGGCGGTAATCGCCGAGGTGCAGCCCGTTGTCGGAGCTGAACACGATGTAGGTGTTGTTGGCCACTCCGTCCGCGACGAGCTCCTGCTCGATGTTGCCGATCATGGTGTCGACCGCCTGCACCGACTCGGCGCGGAGACGGAAGTTCGAGTCGAGCTGACCGATCTGCGTGGCGGTGAGCGGGGGATGGTTGGCCAGCCAGCGCGGCGCGTGGGTGGGCAGCACGTCGAAGTCCGGCGGCTCCGGCGCGGTCAGACCCGGGAAGGCCGCGATGTCCCGGGGCGCGGGGGTGAAGGGGTTGTGCGGCGCGAAGGTCGAGAGCTCCAGGAAGAACGGACGGTGCGCGGCGACCGAGCTGTTGATGAAGCCGACGCCGCGGTTGGCGATCACGTCGGTGAGATAGTCGCCGGGCCCGTGACCGTAGGGCACCAGCACCCCGTCCTGGTTGAGCGTGTAGTTGAACTCGGGGTAGCCCCAGCCGGCGACGTCCCATTCGCTCCAGCCGGGCGGGACGTAGGTATCGGGGACCGGCGCCGCTCCCTGAGCCTGCAGGTAGCCGTTGAGGAACTTGCCCATCAGCGCGGTCTGGTACCCGGCGCGCTGGAGCGCCGTGGCGAAGGTGCGATTCTGCTCGCCGTGGGCGTAGAAGGCGCCGAATCCGCCCTCGCGGCCCACGTTGTCGAAGACGTGGGTGTTATGGGGGAAGTCGCCGGTGAAGATCGAGGAGCGCGACGGGCAGCAGAGCGAGTCCGAGACGAAATAGTTCCTGAACGTGAGTCCGTCGCGCTGCATCGCCTGCACGTGGGGCATGTACCGGAGCAGGTTCATCGAGAGGTCGTCGGTGAGCACGAAGACGATGTTCGGGCGGACGGGAGCCACGCCGCCCACCCCGGAGGACTTGGGGTGGCGGTGTGTGGCGGTGTGGCGCGGGGGATTGCGGCGCGCGTTGGCGCTCTGCAACGAGAGGCCGAGACCGGTGCCGAGTCCGGCGAGCACTAGCATCGCGACGAGAAGCCGCGTTCGGCGGTGGCTGAGGAACATGAGCAAGGTCATTGAACCGACGCAGCTTTAGCAGGGGTAAGCGCGCATCCGTTCAGTAACGAACAGGTTAGGGAGCCGAGAGGTGCGCTTAGCGGCGCGGCGCGATGAACGGCCCGACGAGGGCACGAATGGCCTCGTGGGTGGCGCGCTCGTCGTGGAGCGGGATCACGCTGTCGGGCATCAGCACAAACGAGGCCCCGAGCCGCAGCGCGACCTCGGCCAGCACTGCGGGATCGCCACCGCGCAGCTCGCCGGCCTCCTGCCCGCCGCGGATCTGCTCGATCAGGAAGGTGCGGACCAGCCTGAATACGGCGCTGTCGTCGCGCGTGAGCTCGAGCAGGAGATCCTCGGGCTCGACCCGAGCCAATCGCTCGAGCAGAGGGTGCTCATGGATCAGGGCCAGGGTCGTGGTGCTCAGCGCCGCGATCCGGTCCTCGACCGGGGCCACGGGATCGATCGCGGCGGCGATTCTGGCCAGGCAGCGCCGGCATTCCCGCACGGCGAGCGCATCGACGAGCGCCTCCTTGCCGCCAAAGCGCCGATATACGGTCATCCGGCCGACGCCGGCGCGGCGAGCGACGTCGTCCATCGTCAGGTTGCGCAGCCCGGAAGCGCCGGCCAGGGCGAGCGCCGCGTCGAGAATCCGCTCGGAGATCCCGTCCGCGGCCGTCCGGACCTCGGGGTCGAAGGCCAGGGTCAGCCGTCGTGCGGCTTGGGGGGCCACGTCCCGAGCCTCAGGCGGCCAGGCTCGACCGGGGACCGGTGCGGGCATCGCGACCGAGTGGGCCATGGGCGATCGCCCGCCGCCGCAGGCGCAGCTGGCCCGGCCCGGTGATCAGCAGCCGCTTGGGCATCAGCGGCGTCAGCGCGCGCGAGAACGTCCCCAATCCGCGGAAGGCGAGCGCCTCCGCCCGCGAGAACTCGATCCCCAGGCGCCCCCGCAGCTCGGGGGCCATCAGGCCGACCCCGCCCACCCACAACGAGTACGAGGCCGGAAGCCGGAGCACCCGCCACAGCGGATCGGGAATCGGGGGCAGCGGATTGGCCGCGTTCTTGACCGACCGGATCACCCGGTCGACCGATTCGGTCCGGACCAGCTCGTTCGCCACGACCGCGTCGAAGTACTCGCGGAAGCCCTCCCAGGTCTCGGGCAGGTCGCGCTCGCGTACGCCGAGCAGGCGGCCGAGGCCACGGTACTCGCGGTAGAACGCGTCGACCTCGGGCCGGCTCATCGGGCGACCGAAATGGGCATGCCCGGCCACGTAGGACTCCAGGAGCGTCGCGTGCACCCAGGCGTAGGCCTCGGGCTCGAGCGCGTAGTAGCGCTCGCCGTCCTCGCGCACCCCGGTGAAGCCCTTGTGCATGGCCCGCAGTCGCCGGCCGGTGGCGATCGCGTCCGGCCCGCCGTAGACGATCAGGCTGACGTAGTCCAGGGTGCGCAGCAGGCGGTCCCACGGGCGCTGCTCGAAGTCGGAGAAATCGCGCACGCCGGCGCCGACCGTCGGGTGGGCGACCTGCAGCAGCAGGGGATAGAGCATCACCAGGTACAGGCGGGCGTCGCTGGCGGAGCGCCAGGTCATGGACTCGGGGCCGACGAGCAGGCGTTCGGCCTCGGTCCCGGTAGGAAAGAGGGTGCCGTTCATATGATACGCAGAGTAACACTTCCGTACCACGCATCCCAAAGATACTTGTTGGCAGCCTGCCAAGTAAGATCGACGAGCCGCCCGGGGCGGCTTGGAACGACACGAGGAGCCACATGACCATCCAGACGCTGACCGACGAGCAACGCGCGTTTGTCGAAACGATTCGCGACTTCGCCCAGCGGGAGTGCGGCACGCGCGAGCAGCGCGACCGGCTCACCGAGCACGGCGCCGAGCCCCACAACCAGGAGCTCTACAAGAAGATCGCCGGGCTCGGCTGGCTCGGCGTGGCGATCCCCGAGCGGTACGGCGGCTCGGGCGGCGGCGCGGTCGACATGTGCCTGCTGTGCGAGGAGTTCGCCCGCGGCCTGATCCCGATGGGCTTCTTCTCGGTGAGCATGATCACCGCCGGCGCGGTCGAGCGCTTCGGCAGTGAGCCTTTGAAAGAGGAGATTCTGGGCGGCGTCGCCGGCGGGCGGGTCGAGGCGATCGCCATGTCCGAGCCCGAGGCCGGGTCCGACGTCGGAAATCTTTCTTGTCGCGCGGAACGCGAAAACGGCGGATTTTTGATCAACGGCCAGAAGACCTGGATCACCGCCGCGCACGCCGCCGACCACATATTGCTGGTCTGCCGCACCAACCGCAACGGCAACAAGCACGAGGGCCTCAGCATGATCTCCGTGCCCACCGACCTCGAGGGGGTCGAGATCCGGGGCATCGACACGATGGGCGGCCGCGAGGTCAACGACATCTTCTTCACCGACTGCCAGGTTCCGGCGGAGCGGCTGGTCGGCGAGCAGGACAAGGGCTGGATGCAGCTGATGGCCGGTCTCAACCACGAGCGCCTGATCATCGCCGCGCAGTCGCTGGGAATGGCCCAGCGGGCTTTCGACGACGTGCTCGCCTACGTCAAGGAGCGCAAGCAGTTCGGAAAGCCGATCGGCAGCTTCCAGGTGCTGCGCCACCGGCTGGCCGACCTGGCCACCGAGATCGAGGCCGCGCGCCTGTTGATCTACGACACCGCCGCAAAGGTCGACGCCAACCCCGGCACGCTGTTCCCCCGCGAGGCCTCGATGTGCAAGCTCAAGGCCTCGGAGACCGCCAAGCTGGCCACGCTCGAGGGAGTGCAGATGATGGGTGGCTACGGCTACGCGGTGGAGTACGACATGGAGCGCCAACTGCGCACCGCGGTGGTGACGACGATCTACGGCGGCACCAGCGAGATCCAGCGCGAGATCATCTCCAAGACGCTGGGCCTGTAGGGCCTTCAGCCAACTCCTGCCCCGACTCCGGAAGCAGGCTGAACGGATGCAGGTCGTCAGGCGCTCCGCGAGGCTCTGGCGGCTAGCGAGCCGGGCAAACCTGCGCGGGCCGTTGGTTTCGTGCCCGCGGCCGACGGACCCGATTTGGCCCCGACGGCGCGAAGACGCATGACTTGGATGCCTTTTTCTAGAACATGTCTCGAAAAGGGCATCCAAGTCGCCGCCGGAGCCGTGCCGGCGGTCGGTCATCGCCGCTTGCCCCGAACCGTGACCCGGGCCCGGACTCGCGGTCAGGCCGCGCGGCGGTAGATGCTGACCACGGCGGCGCCGCCGAGGCCGATGTTGTGCTGCAGGGCGACATCGACGTTGTCGAGCTGGCGCTTATCCGCCTGGCCGCGGAGCTGCCAGGTCAGCTCTGAGCACTGAGCCAGCCCGGTCGCGCCGAGCGGGTGGCCCTTGGAGATCAGGCCGCCGCTGGGGTTGACCACCGGCCCCGACCCGCCGTAGGCGGTGGCCTGCGCCCCCACCAGCTTGTGGCCCTCGCCCTCGGCGGCCAGCCCGAGCGCCTCGTTGGTGATCAGCTCGTTGGCGCTGAAGCAGTCGTGCAGCTCGATCACCTGCACGTCCTCGGGGCCGACCTGCGCCTCCTCGTAGGCCATTACGGCGGCCTTCTTGCTCATGTCGTAGCCGACGATCTTGATGCAGTCGGCCTCGGTGTCGAAGGTGCTGGTCAGATCGGTGACCATCGCTTGTCCGGCGATCTCGATGGCCTGGTCGCCGAGGTTGTGATCGTCGACAAAGCGCTCCGAGGCGACGATCACGGCCCCGGCGCCGTCCGAGGTGGGCGAGCATTGGAGCTTGGTCAGGGGCTCGTGGATCATCGGGGCGTCCCTGATCTCTTCGAGCGTGTACTCGGTCTGGAACTGGGCGAAGGGATTGTTCACCGAGTGCTTGTGGTTCTTCCAGCCGATCCACACGTAGTGCTCGGGCTTTGAGCCGTACTTCTCCATGTGGTCGCGGCCGGCGTTGCCGAACATCTGGGGGGCGAACGGCGAGCTCTCCGGGTCCCGGATCTCGAACATGCGGGCGAAGTGCTTGTCCATCGCCGGGGTGCGGTCGGTGTACTTCATCCCCAGCGAGCCGCGCTCCATCTTCTCGAAGCCGATCTCCAGGGCGCAGTCGACCAGGCCGCCCTTGACCGCCTGCCGGGCCAGGAACAGGGCGCTGGAGCCCGTCGAGCAGTTGTTGTTGACGTTGATCACCGGGATCCCGGTCAGCCCGAGCCCGTACACGGCGCGCTGGCCGTAGGTCGAGTCGCCGTAGACGTAGCCGGCGTAGGCCTGCTCGATCACGGCGTAGGGGATGCCGGCGTCGGCCAGCGCCTTCTCACCGGCCTCCTTGGCCCAATCCGGGTAGTCGCCCGCCTTGGTCCCGGGTTGTCGAACTTGGTCATCCCGACGCCGATCACGTAGGTCTTGCTGGCCATTCCCGCTCCTGTCGATTGTCTGAAGACGCCTGCTGCACCGCCGGAAGCACGTCGCGGACGATGCTGATGAAGCCTTGGACCAGGACCACTCGCACCTGGTCGCGGGTCAGCCGTCCGCGCTGCAGCCACTCGACGCTGGCCGCCTCGATTAGCCCCGAGTACGCCCGGATCAGGGCGCGCAACTCGATCGGCGCCTCGGCCGCCTCGTCGCTCTGCAACGCCTCGACCAGACGGTCGGCCGCCCGCTCGCGGGCGTCGTCGAGGATCGCCTCCACCTCCGGGTCGCGCCCGAGGCCCTGGGCGCCGACGGCGGCCAGCCAGGTGCCGGTATTGCGCTCGAGCATCGTCAGCCAGCGGTCGGCGCCCTCGGAGATCACGTGCTCGAGGCCGCGGCCGGGAGCCTGGAGCGGAACCGGATTGGAGGGCATCCGCACGACGTCGCGGATCACCTCGAGGTAGAGGTCGCGCTTGGTGCCGAAGTAGTGGTTCAGCAACCCCCGGGCGACGCCGGCCTCGCGGGCGATCTCCGAGGTCGAGACGGTCGCGTAGCTGCGCTGCGAGAACAGCCGGCGCGCGCACTCGAGGATCTGCCGCCGGCGCTCGTCGTGATCCAGCCGCTGCCAGCGAGGCGCCGGGGTAGAGACCATCGCCAGGGCAGGCTAGCAAAGTTGGCAGAGTGCCAACAAGCCTGACCCTGGGTCCCTGCGCGGGCGCGGGCGCTACGAGGTCATGCCGGTGAACTGCCCCCCGGTGATGTTCAGCACCTGGCCGCTGACGTAGTTGGACCAGGGCGAGCAGAGGAAGAACACGCCCCCCGCGGCCTCGGCCGGCGTACCGGGGCGGCCGAGGGGGATCAGCATCGCCGCCATCCCGCGCAGCTGGGCGGGGATTCCCAATTGCACCTTCTCGCCACCGATCTCTATCACGTTGGAGGACTCTTTGATGGCGGTCAGGCGCGTCTCGATGTAGCCAAAGGCGACCGCGTTGACGTTGATCTTGAACTGGCCCCATTCCTTGGCCAGCGTCTTGGTCAGGCCGACGATGGCAGCCTTCCCCGAGGAGTAGTTCGCCTGACCGGCGTTGCCCATCGTCCCGGAGATCGAGGAGACGTTGACAATCTTGCGAAACACCTCACGGCCTTCCCCGCGCTCCTGCTTGGCCGGCTCGCGCATGTGCGGGGCGACGGCGCGGCACATCCGGAAGGGGACGATCGAATGGATGTCGAGCATCCGCTGAAACCACTCGTCGCTCATCTTGTGGATCGGCGCGTCGAGCGTGTAGCCGGCGTTGTTGACCAGGATGTCGACCCGGCCCCATTCGCCGACCACCTTTTCCACGAGCCGATCACAGACGCCTTCCTGGGTCAGGTCGCCGGCGAACACCAGCGTGTCGCCGGCGATCTCGTCGGCCGTCTGCTCGGCGACGTCGCCATCCAGGTCGTTGATCAGGACCTTGGCGCCCTGCTCGGAGAGGAGTTCGGCGGTGGCCCGGCCGATCCCGCGCGCCGAGCCGGTGACGATCGCCACCTTGCCCTCGAGGAGTGTCATGAAAATGCCTTTCGTTCGCCAGTCAGATCGCGGGGATCATGCCAGCGATAGAGTCCCGCGCGCCCTGGCGGCGTCGCCGCGTCGCCGCGTCGCCGACCCGGGCCACCCACATGAACGCCAAGGAGTGGATCGCCGCCTACGCCGAGAAGCTCGGCACCAAACCACCGAGCCCCCAGGAGTTCGGTGTGCTGCTCGACGTGGCCGGAATCGCGGCGCATTCCTCCGAGCGCGTGGCGGCCCCCGTGTCGTGCTGGGTGGCGGCGCGGGCGGGGGTGAGTCCCGGTGAGGCGCTGGCCGCCGCGCGCGAGCTGGCCGGCGAGGACGCAGGCGCGGGCGCACACACTGAGGCAACTACGGACCGGGAGCGGCAATGAGCGAGGGCGAGCCTGAGGCCACCACCAACCGGGGGCGCGACCATGAGATCGTCCTGTTCGGGGCGACCGGTTTCACCGGTCAGCTGACCGCGGAGTACCTCGCGCGCCACGCGCCGCCGGGTACCCGCTGGGCCCTGGCCGGACGCAACCTCCAGAAGCTCGAGGGCGTCCGCCGGGCGCTGGCCGAGATCGACCCCACGCTATCCGAGCTCTCGCTCCTGCAGGCCGATGTCACCGATCTCGACTCGGTACGCGCGGTGGCCGAGTCCACGCAGGTGGTGATCACCACCGTCGGCCCGTACATCCACTACGGCGAGGCGCTGGTCGCCGCCTGCGCCGCCGCCGGCACGGACTACGTCGACCTGACCGGGGAACCCGAGTTCGTGGACCGGATGTGGCTCGGCTACCATGACCGGGCCCAGCGCAGCGGCGCGCGGATCATCCACAGCTGCGGCTTTGACTCGATCCCCTATGACCTGGGCGTGCTGTTCACGGTCAACCAGTTGCCGGAGGGCGTGCCGATCCATATCGACGGCTTCGTCCGCGCCGGGGGCACGTTCTCGGGCGGCACCTACCACTCCGCGGTGCACATCATGGGGCGCCTGCGTCAGGGCGCCGCGGTGGCCAAGCAGCGCCGGACGCTCGAGCCGCGACCCGTCGGTCGCACGATCAGAGGCGCGGGCGGCTTGCCGCACCGCGACGCCGACGCCGGCGGTTGGGTGCTCCCGGCGCCGACGATCGACCCCCAGCACGTGCTGCGCTCCGCTCGCGCCCTGCACCGCTATGGCCCGGATTTCTCCTACGGCCACTACCTGGTTCTGGGAAAGCTGCCGATGCTGGCCGGCTTCGCCGCGGGCGCCTGCGGCGTGATCGCCGCCGCGCAGCTGGCCCCGACGCGAAAGCTGCTGCTCAAGCTGAAGGACCCGGGGGACGGCCCCACACCCGAGCAGCGGGCAAAGGCCTGGTTCAAGGTGAAGTTCGTCGCGCGGACCGGCGGAGAGGGCGGAGAGCGGGTGGTCACCGAGGTCAGCGGCGGCGATCCCGGCTACGGCGAGACTTCGAAGATGCTGGCCGAGTGTGCGCTCTGCCTGGCCAAGGACGACCTGCCCGAGACCTCCGGCCAGGTCACCACGGCGGTGGCCATGGGCCAGGCGCTGATCGACCGGCTCGTGCGCGCGGGGATCGAATTCCGCGTCCTGCAGGGCGGCCGGCCATGACGATCACGCAGGGCGGCCGGCCATGACGATGACGCCGTCCCAGGCGATCGACGTGGTCAACCAGGTCTTCGGGCGCCACGCCGGCTTCCGGGCCCTGCACGCCAAAGGGCTGGTCTGCACCGGCAGCTTCACGCCGTCGCCGGAGGGCGGCGAGCTGACTCGGGCCGCGCACATGCGAGGCGGCGAGCTGCCGGCGACCTTTCGCTTCTCCAACGGCGCCGGTGACCCGCACCACGCGGATTGGCTGCCCGATCCGCGGGGGATGGCGGTCAAGCTGTACCTGCCCGACGGGGCGCGGACGGACATTGTCGCGGTCTCCTCGCCGCGGTTTCCGGTGAAGACCCCCGAAGGCTTCATCGAGCTGGTCCATGCCCAGGCCCCCGGGCGGCGGGCGCCGTTCAGGCTGGCCCGGGTCCTGATCCGCCATCCGGAGGCCGTCCGCAATCTGCCGGTGCTGGCGCCCACCCTGCTGCCCCGGACCAGCTACGCAGGCATCACCTACTACGGCATCCACGCCTTCAAGTGGATCGACGCCACCGGCGCCGAGCGCTACGTGCGCTACACGCTGGTGCCCGAGTCAACCGCGGAGAAGCTTTCTCCGCGGGCGGCCAAGCGCCGCGACCCCGACTACCTCCGGCAGGAGCTCCACCAGCGCCTGATCGCCGGGCCCGTGCACTTCACGCTCGAGCTCCAGATCGCCAACTCCGGGGATCCGGTCGACGATCCGAGCGCCGCCTGGCCGAAGGATCGCCGGCGCGTGAACGCCGGGCGCTTGCAGGTCACCGGCCTCGACACCGACCGCGAGCGCGGCGACGATGTGCTGGTGTTCGACCCGACGCGGGTCATCGACGGGATCGAGCTCTCCAACGATCCGGTCCTGCGCTTCCGAGGACCCGCGTATTCGGAGTCCGTGGCGCGTAGGATGGGGAGCTGATGGCCGCCAAGTGGACAGCCGCTGACATCCCCGACCTGACCGGCCGGGTCGCCGTGGTGACCGGGGCCAACAGCGGCCTCGGCGCGATCACCGCCCGCGAGCTCGCCCGCAGGGGAGCCACCGTGATCGCCGCCTGCCGGAACACCGAGAAGGGCGAGCGGGCCGCCGCTGAGATCCGCGCCGCCGCTCCCGCGGCTTCGGTTTCGGTGTCGGCCCTGGATCTGTCCGACCTGGCTTCGGTGCGGGACTTCGCCGACCGGACGGCGGCGGAACACGAGCGGCTCGATCTGCTGATCAACAACGCCGGTGTGATGGCCCCGCCGCGGCGCACGACCAAGGATGGCTTCGAGAGCCAATTCGGCACCAATCACCTCGGGCACTTCGCGCTCACCGGGCTGCTGCTCGGGCGGCTGCTCGCCGCGCCCGACCCGCGGGTGGTCACGCTCTCCAGCGGGGCCCACCGGATCGGCAAGATCACCTTCGACAACCTCCAGCGCGAGCAGGGCTACAACAACTGGACCGCCTACGGACAATCGAAGCTGGCCAACCTGGTCTTCGCCTTCGAGCTGCAGAAGCGCGCCACCGCCGCCGGCAGCCCGCTGCGGAGCATGGCCGCGCACCCCGGCTACGCCGCCACCAACCTGCAGTTCGCCGGGCCCAGCCGCTTCTACGAGAAGGCGCTGATGGTCGTCGGCAACAAGGTGATAGCCCAGAGCGCCGAGATGGGCGCGCTGCCGACGCTGTACGCGGCCACGGTGACCGACCTGCCCGGGGGCTCGTTCGTCGGGCCGGACGGAATCGGCGAGCAACGCGGCTACCCGCGAGTGGTCGGCGCTTCCGGGCGGGCCTATGACGAGGAGACGTGGCGGCGCCTGTGGGAGGTCTCCGAGGAGCTCACCGGCGTGCGGTTCGAGTTCCCGGCCGCCGCCGCCGCGGCTTGAGCACCGGCGCTCCGGAGGATTCAGGCCCACCACGCGAAGGGGCGACGCCCAGGGACCCTGGCCCACCGCGCGGAGCGGTTCTGCGCCGGGACGGGCCGGCGGCGCTGCAGTGGGCGGCGCGGTACCTGGAGGAGATCGATCGCCGGCCCGTGCTGGCCCAGGTCAGACCGGGCGAGATCCGCGCGCGCCTGCCCGCGAGCGCGCCGGAGAACGGGGAGCCGTTCTCGGCGCTGCTGCGCGACCTCGACGAGATCATCGCCCCCGGGCTGACGCACTGGCAGCATCCGCGCTACTTCGGCTACTTCGCCACCAGCGCCTCCGAGCCGGCGATCCTGGCGGAGCTGCTGGCGGCGAGCATCAACTCGGTGGCGATCCTGTGGCGCACCGCTCCGGCGGCGACCGAGCTCGAGGGCGTGGTGCTCGACTGGGTGGCGGAGCTGCTCTGCCTGCCGCCCGGCTGGCACGGGCACATCGAGGACAGCGCCTCGACCTCGACCCTGGCGGCGCTGATTGCCGCCCGCGAGGCGACTGGCCGCGATCTGATCGTGTGCTCGGAACAGGCGCACTCGTCGGTGGAGAAGGCGGCGCGGATGCTAGGCATGCGGCTGCGCAAGGTTGGCTGCGACAGCGCTTTCCGGCTGGTGGTTGATGCTTTGGGCCCGCTTGATGACGCGGCCGCGGTCGTGGCCACGGTCGGGACCACGGCGACGACCTCGGTCGACCCGGTGCCGTCGCTCGCCGATGCGTGCGCGCGTGCTGGGACGTGGCTGCACGTCGACGCCGCCTACGCGGGCACGGCGATGGTCTGCCCCGAGCACCGCTGGGCGTTCGCCGGGGTCGACCGCGCAGACTCGCTGGTGGTCAACGCGCACAAGTGGATGCTGACCCCGATGGACTGCTCGCTGCTGTGGACACGGCGGCCGGAGGACTTCCGCGCCGCGTTCAGCCTGATTCCCGAGTACCTGCGCACGCCGGACGCCGAGGATGCGCTCTCGCTCAGCGAGTACGGCCCGGCCCTCGGGCGGCGCTTTCGCGCGCTGAAGCTGTGGGCGGTCCTGCGCTGCCACGGCCGTTCGGGGTTGCAGGAGCACGTGCGGCATGGGGTGGCCCTGGCCGCCCAGTTCGAGGGCTGGGTCGCGGCCGACCCCGACTGGGAGCTCTGCGCGCCGCGGCCGTTCTCGCTGGTCTGCTTCCGACTCTCGGGTTCGGACGAGCGCAACCGGGCGCTGCTGGAGGCGGTCAACGCCGGCGGCGAGATCTTCATCTCGCACGCCGTCCTGAACGGCCGCTACGTGTTGCGATTGGCAGTCGGCCAGATGCACACGACTATCGAGGACGTGCGGCTGGCCTGGAATGTGCTGAATCGTTTGAAATAGGTCTTGTTCCGTTTCAGAGCGCGGTTGCACGATGTGGCCGTGGACCCCCGGGCTGCAGAAACTCCCGCTATTCGGGAGGAACTGCAGATCAGCTGCGTCGCTCGACGGCAGCAGGGGGTGATTACGGCCCGGCAGCTGTCGACCCTGGGGGTGACGAGAAGCGGGATCACACGGCGGCTGCAGCGCGGTCGCCTGTACCGCAAGCACCGCGGCGTGTACGCGGTCGGGCGCGAGGAGCTCTCGACAGAAGGCCACCTCCTCGCCGCCGTCTACGCCATCGGCGAGGACGCCTTCCTGGACGACATGTCGGCGGCGCACCTGTGGGACTTCTGGCCGTATCTGAAGGACAGCGACCCGGTTCATGTGCTCGTCGCGCGTCAGATCCGACCGCGGGCGGGAATCCGGGTGAGAGCGGTCAGCGAGATCGACAGGCGGGATACGACGAAGCGTTACGGCATTCCGGTGGTCACGCCTGCGCGGGCCCTCCTCAGCATGGCCGCGACCCTGCACAGCGACAAGGCGCTGAGACGAGCGGTCCACGAAGCGGAAATGCAGCACTGGATTACGCACCACGAGCTCCAGAGGCAGATCGAGGGAAGCCCAGTCACCGCGGCGTCCAAGCGCCTCGCAGCGATCATCGCGCCCGGGCCGACCCCTACACGGTCGGGTGACGAGGATGAGATCGTCGAGCTGCTCCGACGGTGCGGCTTGCCCCGACACCTAACGAACACCGGCATCCCGGGCCTGCCGTCGTGGATCGAGGTCGATATCCATTTCCCTGACCACCGTCTCGTGATCGAGGTCGACAGCCCCTTCCACGACACCCGGATCCGCCAGGAGGACGATGCCGACAAGCAGAGAATCATCGAAGCGCATGGCCTCCGGGTCATGCGCCTGCGTAAGGTCGACGCG
>JALYXK010000319.1 GCA_030947145.1 Actinomycetota bacterium | reverse complement strand
ATGAGTTCGTTTAGCACCAGCACACGCGCCGGAAGGGCGGCATTCCCGTCGGCGCGCCTGTCCGCGAAGATCTCAGCCGGTCATACTCAGGAGGGCTAGTCAGGTGGCCGAGGAGAGCACGCCCGGGGCCGAGGCGCAGGTGCGGTCACTGTACGAGCAGGCCGAGACGCAGGCCGCGAGGGCCAGCGAGGAGCTGGTCGGCTCGCGGGGGTTCGGCGGGCTGCTCGGTCAGCTGGCGGAGAACACGGCCGCGATGACGAAGCTCACGAGCGACGCGATGGACCTCTTGCTGCGCAACGTGCGGGTCGCCGGTCGGCGCGATGTGGCGCGTCTCGCGCGACAGCTCGCGCGCACTGAGGACAAGCTCGAGCGGGTGCTGCAGGAGGTCGAAGAGCTGCGTGACGAGCTATCGCGCGCCCGCACGGCTACGCCCGCAAAGTCGGCCCCCGCCAAGACCAAGACCGCCAGGGGCTCGCGGGCTTCAGCCGCCCGCGGCTCCGGGCGTGGGAAGTCTTCATGAGCGCGCTGCGAACGCTGTCCCGCCTGCCCCGCACGGCGCTCGAGTTCGCGAACGTGATCCTGACGACTCCCGACGCGCCGATCGGGCAGGCACCGCGCGACGTCGTCTGGACGCATCGCGGGACTACCCTCTATCGCTACCGATCGTCCAGCCGCGAGCATCCGATTCCGGTGTTGCTCGTGTTCGCTCTGATCAATCGCCCGGAGATCTTCGATCTCCGGCGGGGGAGCTCGTTTGTCGAGTTCCTGCTCGAGCAGGGCTTTGACGTGTTCCTGGTGGACTGGGGCGTTCCCGACGAGGAGGACGCTGACCTCGGGCTGGCCGAGTTCGTCTGCGACGAGCTCCATTGGGCGGTCAGAGAGACGCTCCGCTGCTCCGAGCAGGAGGAGTTGACGCTGCTGGGCTGGTGCATCGGCGGGACCTTGTCCGCGATGTACTGCGCGCTTCATCTGGCGGGAGCGGTGCGCAACGCAATGCTGTTGACGACTCCGATCGAGCCGGGCGACTCGTTGTATGCGCGCTGGGTCGGCCACGACGGCTTCGATGTCGATCTGATCGCCGACAGCTACCCGGCCGTGCCGGGTTCCGGGATCAATTCGGCGAACAAGCTAATGAAGCCCGTGGCCAACTACGTCACGACCTACCGGCGTTTGTTCCAGACCATCTTGGACGGCCAGGACCCCCGCGTCAGCTATCAGGCGATGGCGAGGTGGGTGGAGGACAACCCACCGTTTCCCTCCCGGGCCTACCGAGAGTGGATCACCTGGATCTACAAGGACAACAGGCTGGTGTCCGGTCGCCTGCGACTGCGCGGAGAACGCGTGGACCTGGAGCGGATCGAGCAGAACCTGCTCGTCGTGACGGCGGGTGCGGATCACATCGCCCCGCCGGAGGGCACTGTCCCGCTGCTCGATCTGGTCTCGAGTGAGGATGTCACCCATCTCGACCGGCCGGGCGGCCACATCGGGCTGATGGCCGGGTCGAAGGCCAAGCACGAGATCTGGCCCGAGCTCGCGGATTGGTTGCGCGAGCGCTCGGGCCGCTGAGGTAAAAGGAGAGAACATGCCAGGCAGCACCACGACGACCCCGGAGACGATGGTCCGTCGCCCCCGTCTACATGGCCGTGTCGCGTTTGTCACCGGGGGCACTCGCGGGATCGGCGCGGCGATCTGCCACAGCTTGGCCGAGCAGGGCGCGGACGTGGCGGCCGGCTATAGCCGGGACCGCGAGACGGCGGAGGCGTTCATCGGCAAGCTCACCGAGGAGGGCTTGAAGGGCAGCATCCACCAGGGCAACATCGGCTCGGCGGAGGACTGCCGGCGCACGGTCAATGAAGTGATCGAGCAGCACGGTCGCCTCGACATCCTGGTCAACAACGCGGGGATCACGATCGACAAGACCGTGCTGAAGATGTCCGACGAGGATTGGTACAAGGTGATCGCGGTCAACCTGTCGGGCGCGTTCTTCATGAGCCAGGCCGCGCTGCCTCACATGATCGAGCGCGGCACGGGACGGATCGTCAACATCTCCTCGGTCATCGGTCAGATGGGCAACATCGGTCAGGCCAACTACGCGGCCTCGAAGTCCGGATTGTTCGGGCTTACCAAGACGCTGGCTCGCGAGGCCGCGTTCCAGCTGAAGCGCGCCGGAAAGCTCGAGGACGACGGGGTCGGCATCACCGTCAACACGGTCGCCCCTGGCTTCATCGAGACCGAGATGCTCGAGGGAATCCCTGAGAAAGCGCTCGAGGACATCAAGGACGACATCCCGGTGGGACGGCTCGGGCGCCCCGACGAGATCGCCCGCGTCGTCCATTTCCTCGTGGCCGATCAGTCATCGTTCATCACCGGGGCGATCTGGGGCGTCAACGGCGGGATGGACATGTGAGCGGCCAGGGTCGTGCGGCGCTCATCACGGGCGCGGCGAGCGGCATCGGCGCGGCGATCGCGGCGCGGCTCGAGCACGACGGGTGGGACGTGTTGACGGTCGACGTGCGCGGCGAGGTCAGCTTCCGCGCCGATCTCACCAGACGCGAGGGCAATCGCGCTGCGGTCGCGACCGCGATCGAGCGGTTCGGCCGGCTCGACGCCGTGATCCCGAACGCCGGCTTTCAGCACGTCGCGCCGATCGAGGAGTTCCCCGAGGACCGCTGGGACGCGATTGTGGCCCTGCTACTCACCAGCCCGTTCCTGCTCGCCCGTTACGCCTGGCCGCACCTGATCGAAGCCGGCGCCGGCCGCTACGTGGCGATCGCCTCGGTGCACGGGCTGGTGGCCTCGCCCTACAAGGCCGCCTACGTGTCAGCCAAGCACGGCGTGCTGGGGTTGGTCAAGACCCTCGCGTTGGAGGGCGCTCCGCACGGGATCAGCGCCAGCGCCGTATGCCCAGCCTACGTACGCACCCCTCTGGTAGAGGGTCAGATCGCCGACCAGGCGACGGCCCACGGTCTGCCCGAGGACCGCGTACTCGAAGAGGTGATCCTGGCCCGGCAGGCCGTTAAACGCCTGATCGAGCCCGACGAGGTCGCCGCCACGGTTGCCTTCCTGCTCGGCCCCGACGCCCGCGCCTTCACGGGCGTGCCGGTGATCATGGATCAGGGGTGGAGCGCCAGGTGAGCCACCCCGGCGTCGGCTAAACCGAGCGCGCGCGAACAGCGGCCAGAAGCGGCGGCCAATGACGGGTCAGGGCCTCGCGGCCCATGAACAAGCCGAGGTGACCCCCGGCCGTGGTCTGGCGAGCGACGTCCCCTGGCGGTGTGCTGGCGTAATCGGCGAGCGCGAACACCTGGTCCGGCGGCGTGATGTGGTCGGCCGCGCCGGCGAGCAGGTTCAGCGGACAGTCGATCCGGCCGAGGTCCACGCGCTCCCCGCCGACTTCCAGCTTGCCGGCGATCAGTTCGTTGTCGCGGAAGAGATGCTCGACGATCCACAGGTAAAAAGCGCCGGGAATCGCTTGGGTGTGCTTGAACCAGTCCTCAAACTCGCGGTAGCGCTCCACATGGGCGGGGTCGTCGAGGTTGGCGAGCAGTTGCATCTGGCGGGCGATCTCGTTGTCCGGCTTGATCGCGATGAACCCGGCCAGCATGTGCTCGCCACTCAGCACGCCCCCGCCGAGAGCCACGAGCCCGCGATAGAAGGCGAGGTTGCCTCCTGGCGCGAGTGACCTGAGCGCGGCGTGGATCACCGGCTCGCCGCAGTGGAAGTCGACCGGGGCGCCGGCGATCGTCAGCGTGTTTACGTGCTCGGGACGACGCGCGGCATAGATCGTGGCCAGCCAGCCGCCCTGGCAGTCGCCGATCAAGTTGACGGGAGCGCCGATGTGATCGATCGACCGCTCGATGGCATCGAGGTAGTCATCGACCGTCGCGTCCTTGGTGCGCGCGGTAGCGCCGATCCAGTCGAGCGCGTAGGCGCGCTCCAGTCCGGCCACGCGGATCGCGCCCATCTGACTTTGGTCGGGCGAGTAGTCGACGATGCACGAGTCGTGCCCGGCCTGCGGAGGCAGGACCAGAGTGGGAAGGACACGCTTGCGCCGAGTGGTCGAAAAGTCCCGCAGCCGGGCGACGGGCGCCTCGAACACCACCTCGTTGGCGGAGGTCCAGCTTGGCCGGCTCCGGTTGTTCATCGCCCCCCACCAGCGGACGGAGTCGGCCAGCAGCTCCGGTCCGGTGGCGCCGCGCCCCAGCGCGCCGACCCACCAATCCACCAAGCCCTCAGAGGCCGCGGCCCAGGCGGTGATCCCGTCAGCGAGCGCGATTTCTTCGAACGACGGCGGGCAGGTGGCAGACAAGCGATTCTTTCGGTGAGGGCTCAGATGCGGTGCGATCCGACCGCACGCAGATTAGCAGAGGTCAGCTAAATGCTGCTTGCGCGCTTGCCAGATTCTTGCTAACCTGCTAGCAGTAATTCGCTATCCCCCGCAAACGAGGAGCACAAGAGAATGGCAACCAAGTCAAACAAGACCAACACCTCCAGGGCCGCCAAGCCCAACACGTCCAGGACCACCAAGCCCAACACGTCCAGGACCCCCAAGCTGAACACGGCCGTCCCTGACCTCGAGGCCGCCACCGAGCGCGTCCGCGAGACCAATGAGCGCCTCACCGAAGTCGGCCGCCAGGTCACGAGCGTCTACCTGGACGGCGTCGAGAAGTACGTCGGCGGCCTAGCGCAGGTCGAGCGCAAGATCGGCCGGCAGTCTCGGTTCGATGCCGTGACCACCCTGTTCGAGACGCACGCGAAGTTGACCGAGGACGTAACCAGGGCGAGTGTCTCGGCCGCGCGCGAGATGATCACGGCTTAGCCTGGCCTCGGGGCCAGCCGCAAGGCTGAACCCTTCCGGTACTCCAGAGCACGGGCGCGGGCGCGCCCGTGCTCTCGTAGCGAATCGGACCTCAACTCCGGCGCGGGCGGGCCCCGGCCACGACGAACGCCTCGTAGACCTCGATCAAAGCTTGTCGCTGGCGCCCGGTCAGTTTCGGATCTTCCCGGATCGCCTGGACCACCTTCGGCGGTCCGTCTTTCTCGCGCGGCACGCCCGCCTGATCGTAGAGCGTGTCCGCCGACACCTTCAGCGCATCCGCGATCGATTGCACCACCTGTTCCGACGGAGCCCGCAACCCACGCTCGATCTGCGACAGGTACGGATTCGAGATCCCCACCAGTTCCGCGAACTGGCGCATCGACACTTGCGAGAGCTCGCGCTGGTGACGAATGAACTCGCCCACCGAGGAAGCACGCTCGTCCGACACATCCCCAGGATACGCGGACGGAAAAGGTAAGCTCCTGCCGGTGACCCTGCGGTGAAGCCATTCGTTCTCAACCGGCACGGTCGGCTGGTCTTTCCCTCGAACTTCTTCCCCGGGCTGGACTTCTCGGTATTTGACTCGCTGAAGCAGTTTGAGGCGGTAATCAGTCGCGACTTCGAGGCCAAGGCGCCGACCGGGACGGAACTCCTCGAACGCGTCGGGTCGGGCGCTTACCCCGGGCGCTTCGAGCTTCTCCGAGATCTCGCGCTCCACCTTCTGTGGGCCGAGCGCTTCGCCATCACGATGTACGAGAAGCGGCCCACGCGATGGCGGGACGTTCCCCGCGAGCGCGACGACGTGTTCCTGCCGATCCTGACCCCCTGGGAGGACGGTGAGCGGAAGATCTCGGCTGTCGGGGCCGCCTACGAGACGCTGCCCGCGACCTGGGACCGCGACGCCGAGGATCGCATCTTCGCGATCCTGTTCGACCTGTTTCGGCACAAGCGACATCACGCGACCGAGCTTCCGGCCCTCGAGCCAACGGTGGCGGAGGCGACCGCCGAACCCCTCAACCTGACGTTCTGTCTGGCCGACCACGACCCCGATTACCGTACCTACAGTTACGACGAGGTTCTGGACTGCACGGAGGACGTAGCTGAGCTCGAGGCTCTCCACCGACAGGCGATGGTGCTCCATGGTCACTATCCCTGGGACCGGGCGCAGACCCGCCTCGCCGAGGTCGGCACGATCGGTGACGACGAGTTCGTAGTCCTGTGCGTGCCGCGCGGCCGTGAGGTCCTCGACTTCATCCGGCGGATGAAGTCGGCTGCTCCAGCCGGTGCCCGGCCGCGTCAGCCGGCTGAGGCCCGCCAGCCGGTCGAGCCGTTCCCGCCGGTGATCGTCCGCGACGCGTTTGCGGTCATGCCTCGCCTCGAGTCCCTCGCCGTCGTCAAAGGCGAGCATGTCTGCACGAACGAGGATGTGATCCGCAACGCGGCCTACAACTGGTCGCCGATGACCGCCGACGAGATCAGAGTAAAGACCGGGATTGAGGCGCGGCGCTACACCGGCCGGACGCTCGAGGACATCTCCTTGGCGGCGGCCCAGGCCGCGCTGGAGGGGTCTGGCCGCACCCCAGAGGAGATCGGAGCGCTCCTGTTCTGCTCGTGCACCTCGAGCAGGCTGATTCCCTCCGTCGCGTGTTGGCTCTCGGGAGAGCTCGGGATCTTCCAGACGCATGCATCCGTCGACCTGGTGGCGGCCTGCGCCGGCTTCCCCTACGGCTTGGCCGAAGGGATCCGTCTGCTGCAGGAGGTGAAGCGGCCGATCCTGGTGGTCCTGGCGGAGAAGTTCTCGGACAAGATCGGCAGCGTGCGCACGTCGCGGATGATCTTCGGCGATGGCGCCGCCGCACTCGTGCTCGGTCCGGCGCCCGCAGGAGCGGCGCCCGATGTCGACGTAGTGCAGACCTATGCCAGCGGTCCCGTTGGCGAGGTGAATTCCATCATCTGGCCGAACCCGGCCTTCGACAACAACATCAC
>JALYXK010000307.1 GCA_030947145.1 Actinomycetota bacterium | reverse complement strand
CCAAAACAGGCGAGCGACAGGACGATTGCGCCGGCGCGCAGGCCGGTCTGGCTCAAGGTCTCCTCACCTTTGTACGGACAGTAACGGCTCGCGAAGATGCTCTGGCCGGCGCGCATAGCTCGTGTTGGGGGTTGATTAGGTCGGCTCGGGCGGCCCCCGGCGGATCCCAGGGAGGATAAATTGGCCCAAGACATACAACCTCTAGGAGGAGGAGTTAGTGAGGAAGCATAAGCGGATGGCGTGGACCGTCCTGCTCGCGCTCGCCTCGACCATCGTGTTGAGCGCTTGCGGGAGCTCGTCGAGCTCGTCGTCATCAACGTCGTCATCGGCGTCGTCAACCCCAGCTTCGAGCACACCCACGAAGAGCGGTGGCAGCATCACGCTCGTCGAGGGTACGGCGCCCGACTCGCTGGACCCAGGCTTCGGCTACACGACCCAGGCGGCCGAGGCCGACTGGATCTCCTACACCGGCCTGACCACCTACGCCCACGTCAATGGTCCCTCGGGCGGCAACGTCATCCCGGGTCTGGCCACGGCGCTGCCGACGGTCAGCTCGGACGGCAAGACCTACACGGCCACCCTCCGCAAGGGGCTGATGTACTCGAACGGGAAGCCCGTCAAGGCGAGCGACTTCCCGTACTCGATCGAGCGGTCGATCAAGATCCCGTGGGGGGGTTCCGGCCAGTTCTACGCGGGCACAATCGTCGGCGCGCTGGCCTACGAGAAGGGCAAGGCGAAGTCGATCTCCGGGATCACCGCCGATGACGCCACCGGCAAGATCACGATCAAGCTGATCGCGCCCTACGGCGCGTTCGACAACGTTCTCGCGTTCCCGTCCTCGGGTCTGGTGCCCACCGGCACGCCGATGAAGAACCTGCCGAACAACCCGCCCCCGGGTGCCGCCCCGTACATGATCACCAACGTCGTCCCGAACGCCTCGTTCTCGTTGGTCAAGAACCCGCACTGGACGGCGCTCTCCGGGATTCCGGCGGGCAACGTCAACGTCAACGTCAAGATCAACTCGAACGTCGACGCCAACGCGCTGTCGGTCATCAACAACAGCGCCGACGTGTTCGACTGGGCCGACACGATCCCCGGCAGCCTGCTGCCGCAGATCAAGTCCCAGGCCGCGGACCGGTTCTCGAAGAAGGTCATGAACTCGACCTACTACGTCTTCTTGAACCAGAAGGCCAAGCCGTTCTCGAGCAAGTTGGCGCGTGAGGCAGTGAACGTTGGTTTGGACCAGAATGCGATGAGCCGACTCGGCTCGGGCACGCTGATCCCTGGCTGCTTCTTCCTGCCGCCGGGCATCATCGGCCATCCGACCGGGACCTGCCCCTACGGCGACCCGGCCAGTGGCGGTGACTTGGCCAAGGCCAAGGCGCTGGTCAAGCAGTCCGGCATGGCCGGCACGCCAGTCACGGTATGGAGTGAGACGCGCACGCCACGCCAGCAGTGGATGACCTACTACACGCAGTTCCTGAACCAGATCGGCTTCAAGGCCACGCAGAAGGTGATCGCCGACGCGACCTACTTCACGACGATCGGCAACCTGAAGCTCAATCCGCAGACCGGCTTTGCGGACTGGAACCAGGACTTTCCCAATCCGATCGACTTCTACCTGCTGTTGCAGGGGACGGCGATCCAGCCCACCAACAACCAGAACTTCGGGCAGGTGAACGACCCGAAGATCAACAGCGAGTCGGCCAAGCTCGGAGCCACTCCGACCAGTCAGCTCAACTCGATCGCCAGCCAGTGGCAGGCGCTCGACTCCTACGTCGCCCAGCAGGCGGACGTGGCCGTGTTCGGCTACCAGTCGTTCCCGGCCCTCGTCTCCAACCGGATCGACCTGGGCTCGGCCATCTTCCACCCGCTGTACGGGTGGGACTGGAGTTCGTTCAAGCTCAAGTAGCGCAAGCGGGCCGGGGCAGCTAGTCTGTCCCGGCCCTGCTACTGATGCAGATTTCGACATGAGCATCGTCGGACCCCGCCCGGAAGCCCCCGGAACCGAGTTCTCTGATGACTTGGGGGCCGTCATGGCCGCCGGCGGCGAGGAGCTGCCGGCGGGCATCGGGCCCTGGAAGCTCGGCTGGAAGCGGCTCAAGCGAAACAAGGTGGCGCTCGGATTCGGCGGGCTGTTCCTGGTCGTCGTGGCACTCTGCCTGCTGGCGCCGCTCTATTCGCAGGACGTGGCCCACATCTCGCCGTCGATCGGCAACCCGTCGGGCAAGATCACCGTCGGCGGCAAGCCGCAGTACATCCTGAGCCTCACCGGGATCCCGATCGGCCCGACCTGGGACATCCACCACTACTTCCTCGGGGCTGACGGCAACGGCCGCGATGTGGCCGTCCGGCTCCTGTACGGCGGCCGCAACTCGCTGGAGGTCGGCCTCGTCGCCACGGTGCTCACGATGATTCTGGCGCTGATCCTGGGGATCGTGGCCGGCTACTTCGGCAAGATCGCCGACCTGGTGATTCGCAGTGGCCTGGACATCATCTGGGCGTTCCCGGCGATTCTGCTGGGGGTCACGCTGGGTACGGTGCTGGCCGTGGGGGGGATCGGGCCGCTGAAGGGGACCACGCTGATGGTGCCGGCAGTGGTGATCGGCATCGTCTACATCCCGTATGTGGCCAAACCGATTCGCGGCCAGGTCCTGCAGCTTCGCGAGCGCGAGTTCATCGATGCCGCCCGTCAGCAGGGGCAGTCTCACATGCGGATCATGCTGTTCGAGATCCTGCCCAACCTGGCCTCGACGATCATCGTGTTCATCCCGCTGATATTGGCCAACGCGATTCTGCTCGAAGCCGCCCTGACCTTCCTCGGGGCGGGCGTGCAGCCGCCCAACCCGTCCTGGGGGACGATGATCTCCGACGGCATCTCCACCATCCCGGAGGCGTTCCACAACGTGCTGGTGCCGGGGATCATGCTCGTGCTGGCGGTGCTGTCGATCAACATCTTCGGCGACGGCCTGCGCGACGCGCTGGACCCGCGGGCCAAGGTGAGGATCACGCACTGATGGGCAGATTCGTGGTGCGCCGAGTGCTGGCAATGGTCGTGGTGATGTTCGTGATCTCGCTGGTCACCTTCCTCCTGTTCGAAGCCGTACCCAACGGCGACCCGGCGCTGAGGCTGGCCGGACGCTCGGCCACGCAGGCCGAGATTCACCAGATCGACGTGAAGTACGGCTTTAACAAGCCGGTCTACGTCCAGTACGCCAAGACGATGAAGAACATCTTCACGGGCCAGGCGTACTCGTACACCCAGGGGTTCAACGTGCTCGACGAGATCAAGGCGGGCCTGCCGGCGACGCTGTCGCTGGCCTTCGGAGCCGGCTTCATCTGGTTGTTCATCTCGATCGTCATCGGCACCATCGCCGCGATCAAGGCGGGCCGGTACACCGATCGATTACTCACCGTGCTCTCGATGATCGGCGTGTCGTTCCCCCCGTTCTTCCTCGGGGCGGTGGTGCTCTACTTCCTCGGCTACAAGGCGAGCATCTTCCCGCTCAGCGGTTACGTCAAGTTCTTCGACAACCCGTGGCAATGGCTGGTGCATCTGATCCTGCCGTGGTTCACCCTGTCGGTGCTGTTCATCGGCTTCTACTCCCGGGTTCTGCGCTCGACGATCCTCGACACGATCAACGAGGACTACATCCGCACGGCGAAGGCCAAGGGTCTCTCCGAGCGGCAGGTGCTGATCCGCCACATTCTGCGCAACAGCCTGATTCCGATTATCTCGCTGTGGGGGCTCGACATGGCGCAGGTGATCGGCGGCGGCGCGATCCTGACCGAGTCGGTCTTCGGTCTGCACGGCGTCGGGGAACTGGCCCGCGACTCGATCGGCCGGCTCGACATCATCCCGATCCTGGTGATCGTCATGTTGACCGCGTTCGCGGTGGTGATCATGGGGGCGTTGATCGACATTCTCTACGCCTTCCTGGACCCGCGGATCCGCCTAGGATGAGTTTCGCTTCCCCCGCCTCGGGCGGCGCGCGTCCGCTGCTCGAGGTCGACAATCTGCGGGTCTCGTTCGCCACCGAGGAAGGGATCGTGCGCGCCGTCGACGGCGTCTCGTTCTCGATCGGCGCCGGCGAGGTCGTGGCCATCGTCGGCGAGTCGGGGTCCGGAAAGTCGGTGACCGCGATGACGCTGATGGGCCTGACCCGGGGTCCCAACGCCAAGTTCGAGGGCACCGCGATGTTCGAGGGCCAAGACCTGATCGCCGCTCGCGATTCGGAGCTGCAGAAAGTGCGCGGAGCGGGCATCGCCATGGTCTTCCAGGATCCGATGAGCTCGCTCGATCCCGTCTACCGGATCGGAACGCAGATCGTCGAGCAGATCCGGGTTCACGATCGGCAGATCTCCAAGGAGGCCGCGCTGGACCGCGCGGTGGAGATGATGGAACGCGTGGGCATTCCGCGGGCCCGCGAGCGGATTCGCTCCTATCCGCACGAGTTCTCCGGGGGCATGCGCCAGCGCGTGATGATCGCGATGGCGCTCTCGTGCTCGCCCCGGCTGCTGATCGCCGACGAGCCCACCACCGCGCTCGACGTGACCATCCAGGCCCAGATCCTCGACGAGCTCCGCCAGTTGCGCACTGATACGGAAGCCGGGATCATCCTGGTCACGCACGACCTCGGGGTGGTGGCCGACATCGCCGACCGGATCGTGGTCATGTACGCCGGACGGGTGGTGGAACAGGGCACGCTCGACGAGCTCTTCTATGACCCCCAGCACCCCTATACCTGGGGCCTGCTCGGCTCGATCACCCGGATCGACAGCGATCGCTCAGAGCGGCTGCCGGCGATCGCCGGAATCCCACCCTCGCTGCACTCGACGCCCCAGGGGTGTCATTTCCGCCCGCGCTGCCCGCACGCGTTTGCGAAGTGCTTGGAGGTGCCGGACCTGGCCGCGCGGCTTCCCGACTCCCGCGAGCACCTCGACCGCTGCTGGCTGGAGCCCGAGCAGAAGCGCAAGCTGCGGGTGGTCGGGGAGCGGATCGGCCTGGCCGCGCCGGAAACGGTGGGCGCATGAACGACCACGGGGCAGAAGCCACGGCGCTGCTCGACATCCAGCACCTGCAGGTGCTGTTCCCGGTCAAAGCCGGCCTGCTCGTCGATCGCCGGCTCGGCTTTGTCCATGCCGTCGACGATGTCTCGTTCGTGCTGCGGGAGGGCGAGACGCTGGGCATCGTCGGGGAATCCGGCTGTGGCAAGACGACGCTGATCCGCACGGTGGTCCGGCTGATCGACTCGACGTCCGGGGCGATCCGGTTCCGCTCCCAGGACATCACCAAGGCCGGGCGCCAGGAGCTCGAGCCGATCCGGCGCGAGATGCAGATGGTCTTCCAGGACCCGCAGGCCTCGCTCAACCCCCGTAAGCGCGTCGGGCAGATCCTGGCCACGCCGCTGCGGATGCGGGGGGTGGAGAAGGACCAGATCGAGAAGGAGTCCCGCGCGCTGCTGGACCGCGTCGGCCTGGCCCCCGAGCACCTGTCCCGCTACCCCCACGAGTTCTCCGGCGGGCAGCGCCAGCGGATCGGAATCGCCCGCGCTCTGGCCGTGGATCCCAAGCTGATCATGCTCGATGAGCCGGTCTCCGCGCTCGACGTCTCGGTCCAGGCCCAGGTGATCAACCTGCTCGACGACCTCCAGGACGAGTTCCAATTGTCGTACGTATTCGTGGCTCACGATCTCAGTGTCGTCCGCCACGTCTCGGACCGGATCATGGTGATGTACCTGGGCAAGCTGATGGAGGTCTCGCCCGCCGAGGAGCTCTACGCCAAGCCGATCCACCCCTATACCTCCGCGCTGCTCGGCGCGATCCCGATCCCCGATCCGGCCGAGAACCGAGCGCGGTCGCGGCCCCTGGTCTCGGGCGAGGTGCCCAACCCGATCACACCGCCGTCGGGATGTCGCTTCCACACGCGCTGCCCGCGCGCGACCGACATCTGCCGCACCGCGGAGCCGCAGCTGACCGAATACGCCGGTGGGCATTCGGCGGCCTGCCACCACCCACAGAACATAACCGCCGAGGAGATCGCCACGGCGTCGCGCTCGAGCGCCAGCCCGCTGCGCTCCAGCGAACAGATGCCGGACCTGAACGGCGCCGCCGCGGCCTGAGCGCCTCCGCCGGCCGGGTAAGGGCTCGGCGCCGGAAACTAAGGCCGGACCCGAGACGATCGGCTGCGTTCTCCCGATGTGGAGGGCCCCGTCGCAGTCCACCCTGTGCTCAAGTGGATCGCAACGACAGGAGCACACCATGCCTACATCCCTTCAAGCCGCCCTATCGGTCGCCCGCAGCGAAGATCTCGCTCGCGCCGCGGTTCGACAGGCGCGCGCCGCTGAGCTCCCCACGGCTCGCCGCCGGCTCGGCCGCCTCGGAGGATACTTCGGACATGCGGGCCAGGCTCACCAGCAGCCATCTCGTGGGTCGAGTCGGAGAGCTCGCCGAGCTGGAGCTGGCGTGGCGCGAGGCGATGGCCCGGCGCCCTGTACTCATCCTGCTGCGCGGTGACTCGGGCGTCGGCAAGACCCGCCTGGTCGGCGAGCTGCAGGAGCTGATCGCCGCGCGGTCCGCGGCGCAGGGCGATGAGGCGACGCTGATCCTCCGCGGCGAGGCGGTCGAGCACGGCGAGACCGAGCTGCCTTACGCGCCGCTGCTGGGAGCGCTGCGACCGCTGGTCCGCGAACGCCATCCGGCGATCGAGTCGCTGAGCCGGGGCTCGCGCGCGCAGCTGGCGGCGCTGCTGCCGGCGCTGGACGACGGTGCTCCGGTCATCGAGGTGCGCGATGGGTCCGGGCAGCTGCGGCTGTTCGAGGCGCTGCTGGAACTGCTGGGGGCGCTGGCGGAAATCCAGCCGCTGGTGCTGTGCCTGGAGGACATGCACTGGGCCGATCGCTCGACGCGCACGTTCGTCGCCTTCCTGGCCCGCAGCCTGCGCTCAGAACGCATCCTGCTGTTGCTCACCTACCGCAGCGACGAGCTCCATCGCCGCCATCCCCTACGGCCGCTGATCAGCGAGCTCGAGCGGCTCGAACGGACCCGCCGGATCGAACTGGCGCCGTTCGACCGGGCTGAACTGGCCGAAGCGCTGGCCGACATCCTCGGGGACGCCCCCTCCGAGGCACTGGTTGGGCGGCTGTTCGCGCGCAGCGAGGGGAATCCGTTGTACACCGAGGAGCTGCTGGCCGCCGGACTCGACGGACGTGGGACGGCTCCGCAGAGCCTGCGGGACGCCTTCCTGTCCCGGATCGAGCGACTGTCGAGCGACGCGCAGACGGTGGCCCGCGCGATCGCGGTCGGCCGCGAGCTGAGCGAGCGCTTGGTCGCCGCGCTGACCGGGATCGCGCCGGACCAGCTGACCCTGGCGCTGCGTGAAGCCCTGGCCGAGCAGATTCTCCTGACGGCCCCCGACGGGTACTTCAGCTTCCGGCATGAACTGCTCCGCGAGGCCCTCTACGACGACCTGCTGCCCGGCGAGCGCGGCGAGCTGCACCTGGCTCTGGCCCTCGAGATGGAGCGGACGCCGTGCGCTCCCGAGGACGGAGGGCTGGAGCAGGCGACGACGATCGCCCGTCATTACAGCGCGGCCGGCGACCAGCCCGCCGCGCTCCGGGCCACCGTGCGGGCCGCGTTGGCCGCCCGGGATGTGCATGCGTACGGCGAAGCGGCCGATCTCGCCGAGCGCGGGCTCGAGCTGTGGCCGCGAGTCGCGGTCGCCGATCGGCCCGAGTCGATCGATCAGGTCGAGCTCGTCGTTATGGCCGCGAGCATGCACGGAATCGGTGGCGACCGCGCGCGGGGGGATGTGCTGCTGCACAGTGCCCTACGCGAGCTCGATCCGGCCGCCGATCCGCGCCGCTACTCCTCGGTACTGGCTCGGTTGGCCCGCACGCAATGGGCGCTGAATCGGCAAGCCGAGGGAGTGGAGACGGCGCAACGGGCATTGGCCATGCTGCCGCAGGACGAGGATTGCCCCGAGCGCGCGTCGCTGCTGGCGTGGCTGTCACGGACCCGCCTCCTGCGGGGCCGCTTTCGCGACGCGATCGCGGATGGGGAGGAGGCGCTGGTCGCCGCGCATCAGGCCGGCGACAGGCGCAGCGAGAGCGAGGCGCTGAACACGCTCGGGATGGCCCAGATGGCCCTCGGCGACGAACAATCGGGGATCGCCCGACTCCGCCACGCGGCCCAGATCGCCCGCGACGACGACGACATCGACGACCTCGGCTATGCCAGCGGGAATCTTGCGGATCTCCTGGGTCTCCGGGGCCACACCGTCGAGGCGCTGCGCACCGCCCAGGAGGGCCTCGCGGAGATCCCGGCGCGGCTCGGACGCACTCGCGACTGGCTCGTGCTGACCGTCTCGGAGCTCGCGCTGGAAGCCGGTGACTGGGAGCTCGCGCGGACCCACCTGAACCCGCCCTCGGCCCAGACGGTCGGGGTGCTGCTGATCTTCCATCTCCTGCGCCAGGCCGATCTTGCGCTCGGCGAGGGTGATGAGGAGACCGCGGCGCTCAGCCTCGAGCAGGCGGAGCCGCTGGTGGCCGAGTCCTCGGAGCCGCAGTGGATCGGGATGCTCGGCTCGCTGCTCGGCGACCTGCGCCGACGGCGGCGCCAGCTGCCCGAGGCCCGGGCGGCCGTGGCCGCGGCGCTCGACCGACTCGAGGTCTGCACCGACGACGTGATGCGGATCGCGCGGCTGAGCGCGATCGGGGCGCGGATCGAGGCGGATTTCGCCCAGCGCGGACGCGATCTGCGCGAGCAGGCCATGGTCCGCGAGGCGATCGCTCGGGCCCGGATCCACGTCGACCGCCTACGAGCTGCGGCGCAGGACGGCGGGCCGGTGGAGCAAGCCTGGAGCACCACGGGCAAGGCTGAGCTGGCCCGGGCCCGCGGGCGTCAGGACCCCCGCCTGTGGACCGCGGCGGCCGAGGCCTGGGAGCGCATCGAGCGGCCCTATCCGGTGGCGATCACGCGCTGGCGAGCGGCCGAAGCTCAGGTGGAGCGGGGCGACCGAGCCGCGGCGGCCGAGAGCGCCCACGCGGCGCTGGAGCTGGCTAGCAGCCTCGGCTCGCGATGGTTGGTGGCCGAGCTGGAGGCGTTGTGGGAGCGCGCCCGCCTCGGACCAGGACCAGCCGCGGACGACCAGCTCGATCCCGCCAACCAGGGCAACGGGGTGGCGGGGTCGGCCGGCGAGCCGGATCCGTTCGGGCTGACCAAGCGCGAGCGCCAGGTGCTCACGCTGGTGGCCGAGGGTGCGACCAACCGGCAGATCGGGTCCGCGCTGTTCATGGCCGAGAAGACGGCGAGCGTGCACGTCTCGCGAATCCTGGCCAAGCTCGGGGTCCAGAGCCGGACCCAGGCCGCAGCCGTCGTGCACCGCCTCGATCTGAATTAGGCTGCGCCTCGTGACCGCGCTGCGCCTTCCGGCCGAATGGGAGCCGCACGAGCTCACCCTGATGGGATGGCCGTGCCGGCGCGAGCTGTGGGGGCAGACGCTCGACCGCGCGCGCTCGGATTACGCGACCGTGGCCAACGCGATCGCGGCGTTCGAGCCGGTGACCATGATCGCCAATCCCGGCCCCGATGCTGCCGCTGCGCGCGCGGCGTGTGGCGCCGGCGTCGAGGTCGAGGAACTGGGGCTGGACGACTCCTGGCTGCGCGACTGCGGCCCGATCTACGTCTACGGCGAGGACGGGCGACGGCGGGCTCTGCACTTCCGGTTCAACGCCTGGGGGGGGAAGTTCTCGCCCTGGGATCGCGACGCCGCGGTCGGGGGCCTAATCGCGCGGCGGCTCGGGGACGAGGTACTGGAGGCGCCGCTGGTGCTCGAGGGGGGATCGATTCTCGGCGACGGCGCGGGAACGCTGCTGACCACGGAGGAGTGTCTGCTGAACCCCAATCGCAACCCCGGGTGCTCCCGCGCGCAGATCGAGGCTGCGCTGCGCGGGCATCTCGGTGTGGAGCGGATCGTCTGGCTGGGGCGCGGGCTGATCGAGGATCGTGACACCGACGGCCACGTCGACCTGATCGCGGCGTTCACCCGGCGCGATCAGGCGCTGCTGCAGACGGTGCCGGAGGGCAACCCCAACTTCGAGCGCTGCCAGGAGAACCGGGGCCGGTTGGCGGCGGCGGGGATCGAGGCGATCGAGCTGCCATTCCTGCCGTATGTGGAGG
>JALYXK010000229.1 GCA_030947145.1 Actinomycetota bacterium | reverse complement strand
CGCTGCTGGAGAACTACGAGAAGCCCGAGGACTTCAAGGGCATCGACATCTTGCGAGCGATCCGCAGCTTCGATCCGTGCATGCCGTGCACCACCCATATCCACACCGACGATCGCACGATCTCGCGTGAGATCATCAGCTGCGCCTGCGGATCGGATGGCGACCACGAGCACTAGGGTCGCGATCCCCTGCGGTTCGGATCTCTAGGCCCTCGTGCGCGTCCTCGTCGGCGGAGTCGGTTACCGCTTCCTGCGTGACAACGCCCTCGGTCCCTACATGGCGGACAAGCTGGCGGGACAGGCGGGTAACGGCATCGAGGTCGAGGATCTCGGCTACCACCCGATCGGGTTTACGCAGAATCTGGAGGAACGGCCAAATTACGACCGGATCGTCCTCGTGGCGTCGGTGGCCAGGGGCCGCCCGCCCGCGACGGTGGAGGCGTATCGTTGGGACCACGCGCTACCCTCCGCCAGCGAGATTCAGGATCGGGTATCCGAAGCCGTCACGGGGGTGATCTCGCTGGATAACCTGTTGATCGTCACCGAGGCCTTCGGCGCTTTCCCCGAGGACGTACGAGTTGTCGAGACGGAGCCCGCCGACGAAACCTGGGGCGAGGGCTTCAGCCCTGAGGTCGAGGCCAAGTTGCCCGAGATCGAGGAAGTGATATGGAGTTTGACCAGGCCATAGCCGAGCTCGACACGCTCGTGGCCACGCTCGAGCGCGATGACGACGAGCGGGCCCTGATGTTGCTCCAGCTCATCGACGCCATCCACCGCCCGGGGTTGGAGCTGATCGTGGCCGGCGAGCTCGAGCATCCGATCGCCCGCGCGCTGCTCTCGATGTATGACCTCGCGCCCCTCGACGAGCGGATCCAGGTCGAGGAGGCTCTCGATGAGATCCGGCCCTACATCGAGTCCCACGGCGGCGAGCTCGAGCTGCTCGACGTACAGGACGGCGTCGTGCACGTCCGCATGAGCGGGGCCTGCCACGGCTGTGCCGGTTCGGCGATGACGCTCAGGCGCGGAATCGAAGAGAAGCTGCGCGAGCGCTATGAGGGCTTCGTCGAGATCGTGGCGCACGAGCCGGAGACGCCCGCCGGTTCCAACGGAGCCGGGGGATCTCCTCTGCTGCAGATCGAGCAGGCCAATGGAGCGGGCAGCTCCAATGGGGCGGGCAGCCCGCCGTTGCTGCAAATCGAAGGGCTGAGACGACCGGTGTTCGAGGACGCCGGAGCCCTCTCCGACCTGCCGCCCGGCAGCATGCACGCCGTCGATCTCGGGGGCAGCTCGATCCTGATCGCCAACGTCGGGGGCGAGCCTTACGCGTTCAAGAACGCTTGTCCCGTCAATCCCGATCGACCGGTGCCCCTCCACGGCGGGCGCCTGACCGGTGCGGTGCTGGTATGCCCGTGGCACAACTGCGCCTACGACGCCCGGTCGGGCAAGCGCTGCGACGACATGCCGGAAGCGCCCGCGCTGGCGGTGGTGCCGGTGGCGGTGCGCGACGGCGTGCTCAAGGTGGCGGTGAACGCGGCGTGATCGCGACGCCGGCCAAGCCCCCCGACGTGCGCGCGCAACGCATACTCGTGGCCGGGGTCGGGAACGTCCTGCGCGGAGACGACGGATTCGGGCCGGCGGTCACCGAGCTGCTCGGCCACCTACCCGAGCAGGTGGACGTGGTCGAGACCGGGATCGGCGGGATCGCGCTCCTGCAGGAGCTGATGGCCGGCTGCGACGGGCTGGTGCTGATCGACGCCGTGGACCGGGGGGCGGCGCCGGGCACGTTGTTTTTGCTCGTTCCGGAGGTGGGCGAGGCCGTACATGTTCCTGACGTTCACCTGGCCAATCCCGATCGCGTCCTGACGATGGCCAAGACCATGGGATTCCTCCCGGAGCGGGTCGTGATCGTGGGCTGCCAGCCGACCGACATGGACGAGCTCGGAGCCGGCCTCTCCCCGGCGGTGCAGCGCGCTCTGGCGCCCGCCGTGACGAAGATCGAGGAGACGATCAATGCGTGGCTTTGACTCGATCGAGGAGCTGCGCATCGCGCTGGGCCAGCAGCGCTACCTGACCGACGAGGGGCTGGCCACCGTCGTCTACCTGGCGCTGAAGTTGCGCCGACCGCTGTTGTTGGAGGGGGAGCCGGGAGTGGGCAAGACCGAGCTGGCCAAGGCCCTGGCCGCCGCCTCGCAGGCGCCCCTGATCCGCCTGCAGTGCTACGAGGGCATCGACGTCCACCACGCGCTGTATGACTGGGATTACCCACGCCAGCTGCTGCAGTTGCGGGCCGGAGGATCGGCTCCCCTCTACTCGAGGGAGTTCCTGGTGGGCCGGCCGCTGCTGGATGCGCTGGTCAAGCCGGGCGTGGTGCTGCTGATCGACGAGCTCGACCGGGCCGACGACGAGTTCGAGGCCTTCCTGCTCGAATTCCTCTCGGACTTCCAGGTCACGATCCCCGAGATCGGAGTCATTCGCGCCGAACAACCGCCCGCGGTGATCATCACCTCCAACCGCACCCGGGATCTCCACGAGGCGCTCAAGCGCCGCTGCCTCTACCACTGGATCGACCACCCCGACCTCAGTCGCGAGGTGGCGATCGCCCGCGCCCGCCTTCCTCATGTCGGTCAACGGCTGACCGAGCAGGTGTGCGCCTTTGTCCAGGATCTGCGGTGGCTGGACCTCTACCGATCCCCCGGGGTGGGGGAGACGCTGGACTGGGCCGAGGCGCTGCATGTCCTCGGCCGTCAGGACATCGACGCCGCGACCGCGGACCGGACGCTGGGGACGCTGCTGAAGGAGCGCGACGACCTCAACCACATCCGGCATGACGGACTCGACGCCCGGCTCGAGAAGGCGCAAGAGCGGGCCGCAGAGTTTCGCGGAGGTGAGGCGCTTGGTGGGGCTGCCTGAGCTGTTGCCACGGACGCCGGATCAGGCGATCCTGTCCGCCGCCGTGTCCCTGGCCCGGGCGCTGCGCGGTTGCGGGCTGAGCGCCAGCGTGGACAGCGAGCTGGTGTTCTTCAGTGCCCTGGCCGAGCTGGACGTACGCGAACGCGAGCACGTGTACTGGGCGGCCCAGGCCACCTTTGTGCACGACCCCGACGAACGGACGATCTTCGATGTCATCTTCGATCGCTTCTGGACGGGACATCAGCTCGAGGTGGCCCAGCACGTCGCCGAGCACGGGGAGAGTGACCCGCGGATGGGGGGCGCCCGCCACGGCGGCGAGGCGCTTCCTCAGTTCCGCCACGAGGGCAAATCGGTTGCCCCCGTCGATGGGGCGCAGAATCGCGCCACGCGGGACATCCCCATCGCCGAAGGCGAGGACGGATCCAGCAATCAGCAGCGCGGCGTGCTGGCCGCCTACAGCCCGGCCGACACGCTGAGCGAGCAAGCCCGGCTCGATTACGCCCGGGACGAGCTCGCCGCGCTGCGCAGGTTGGCCGAGGCGATCAAGCGGACTGCTCCCGAGCGGCGCTCGCGCCGCCTGCGCCCGGCGCGCTGCGGTGAGCGGCTCGATGTCCGCCAGACAATGCGCAACTCGCTGGCCACCGATGGGGAGGCGATTAGGCTCGCCTATTACGGTCCCACCCTGCGCCCCCGGCGCCTGCTGTTCATCTGCGACGTCTCCGGTTCGATGGAGCGCTACTCGCGGGTGCTGCTGGGCTCGCTCAAGGCTGCGGTGGGCGCGGCGGCCAAGACCGAGGCATTCGTCTTCGCCACCCGGCTCACTCGCCTCACCCGATCGCTGTCAGGGCACGACCTCGAGCTGGCGCTGGAGCGCTCGCGCGAGGCGGTCGCCGACTGGTCAGGGGGCACCAGGATCGGGGCGGCACTCGCCGAGTTCAATCGCACCTACGGGCGGCGCGGCTTCGCGCGCGGGGCGATCGTGATCATCGTCAGCGATGGCTGGGACCGCGGTGATCCCGAGATGCTGGCCACGGAGGTGTGCCGGCTTCAGCTCCAGGCGCGCCGGATGGTGTGGATCAACCCCCGACCGATGCTCGTCAACGATCAGCCGCTGGCCATCGGCATGCGCGCCGCGATGCCCTACGTGGACGACTTCGTGGCCGGCCACGATCCGCGAGCGATCGCCGGGCTCGGCGCGCTGCTCGGCGACCTCGGGCGGGGACGCCCGCAGCGTCGACGGCAGCTCGAAGCCCGGCCCACAGGCTCGGCATGACTGATATTCAACGATCCGGTTCGCGAGGAGCGGGCGTTATAATCGCCCGTCGAAGTGGGCCCGAAAGGCAGGAGGAGGCGGCATGACTTTTGGTACGGGTCGGGCCGGATACGCCGGAACGGCGAAGCAATCCACTGAGGTACACGTCTTCTGGCTGGCGGGCATGAGCTGCGACGGTTGCACGGTGTCGATGACCGGCGCCGGCAACCCGGCGCTCGAGGACCTCCTCGCCGGGTCTCTGCCGGAGGTACCCAGGATACGGCTGCACCACCCGATGCTCTCGGAGCACTCGGGACAGGGGTTCCTCGAGCCCTTCAGAGCGGCGGCCGCCGGCAGTCTGGGCGCGCCTTACATCGTGGTGCTCGAAGGCTCGGTGCCCGACGACTTGGCCCTGCCTGCGAACGGTGGCTACTACGCTGGGCTGGGCGCCGG
>JALYXK010000174.1 GCA_030947145.1 Actinomycetota bacterium | reverse complement strand
CGCCGACGCCGACGCGGTGGGCCCAGAGGTCGACGGCGCGCGCCGCGGCCTTGTCCCCCTGGCGCGCTGCTCTGACGGCGTCGGCTCCGAGCACCTTGCCGGTCTCGCGTCGGATCAGCCCGAGCGCTGAGTCCGGTTGCGCTTCGGCGGCCTGTTGGGCGAGCCGGTCGAGCGCGTGGCCTGAGGCGGCGACCTCGAGCGAGCCCGGCTGCGCGAACCTTGTCGGAGCGGGCACCCCGTCGCTCAGGGCGAGCCCGACCAGGGTGTGGCCCAGCTCGCCGGCACCCCCGGTCGCCCCGCGATAGATCCGACCGCCGAGGACGATGCCGCCCCCCACCCCGGTACCGATCGTCAGCATCACGAGGTTGTGCGCTACCAGCCGCAGGTGCTCGTCGTGGGCTTCGGCCAGCGCGGCAACGGTGGCGTCATTGTCGACGAACACTGGAACGCCGAGGTGCTCGCCCAGCACCTTGCGCAGCGGCACATCGACCAGCGGGATGTTCACCGAGGTGACGATCCTTCCGGTGGCGAACTCCACCACCGAAGGCACGCCGATCCCCACCGCCGCAAACCCGTCCCCGACCGTTCGGGTGATCTCCACGAGCTGGTCGATCAGCGCCGCGGGCCCAGACAAGTTTGTCGGCTGCAGGTGTGATACGCCCAGGCGGCCGTCGAGCAGCTCCGCCGCGCACACCTTGGTCCCCCCGAGGTCGATCCCGACGACGGAACTCATAGCCGGGAGGCCGCCGCCGGGTCCACCAGCAGCGTGATCCGCTCGCTCATGGCCACGAGCAGAGTGCTCGGCAGGTGCGGGTCGGGCTTCACCCCGGCCCCGAACACTCGCCCGACGATCTCCGCCTTCGACTCGCCGGCGACCAGGAACACGATCCGCTCGGCGGCGGCGAGCGCCGGCAGCGTCAGGGTGACGCGCGAAACGAACGGCTCGAGCCCGGCTTCCGGCACTCCGACCACGAGGCGCGAGCGCTCCTGCAGGGCGGGCTGATCCGGGAACAGCGAGGCGGTGTGGCCGTCCGCCCCGATCCCGAGCAGGACGAGGTCAAGACTCGGCGGGCCGGCGTCACGCAGGTCGCGCTCGTAGGCCTCGGCGGCGGCGTCCGGGTCGAGCTCACCCTGGATCCGGTGCACCGCGACCCGAGCGGCGGGCTCGCCGATCCGGTCCAGCAGCGCTTCCTTGAACATGAAAAAATTCGAGCGCTCGTCATCCGGCGCAACGCAGCGCTCGTCGCCGAACCACAGATTCGCGCCTGCCCACGCGCCGGGATCGGCGGCGGCGAGCTCGTAGGCGCGGCGCGGGGTCGAACCACCGGAGAGCACCAGGTGGCCACCCGCGCGAGCCAGGTCGAGCATCATCTCGGCGCAAGCCGCGGCCGGGTCCTGCATCACCTGGACCTGGACGCTCATTGCGCGCGGAAGCCTCGCGCCGCCGCCAGCGCCGGCCCGTAGGTGGGATCGCGCAGAAGCGCCTGGCGGACGCCCTCGCCGAGAATTCCGCCCTCGCCCCGCGAGGCGCCGAGGATCTGCCACTCGTGCTCGTCTCCCGCACGCGAGCGCTCGCGTGCGCGAAGCCCACCGGGCGCGCGCTCGAGCGAGACGCACAGGTCGCCGGCGGAATGCACCGTCACGCTGGCCAGCCCGGGGACCTCGAGGTTGACCGGGACGAGCTCGACGTCGACCTCGCCCCCGCGCCGCCTGGTCCTACCGCGCAGACCGGACCGGTCGACCGGCCGGAGCTCGCCCGGTTGCCATCCGAGCCGTGAGGCCAACCATCCGCCCAGCAACAGCGCGCTGGCGGCCGAGCTCGGGCGGTGCTCGATTTCGACCCGGGAGATCTCCGCGAGCGCGGCTCGCCGATCAGGATCGTCGAAGCTCGCGGCGATGCGCTCCCGCCACGGCGTCGTTCGCAGCCAGGCCAGATCGACCACGTAGGCGGACTCGAGCAGCGTCACGGTCCGCTCGAGCGCGTCGAACGGATCGATCGCGTCATCGGAATCGATCAGCAGTACGTCGATCGTCCCCAGCAGCGCCTCGACGGCCTCGTCGTAGGAGTGCGGAGACCAGAGCACCGTCGGAAGCTCCGAGACCAGCACGGGATCGATGATCGAGTCCAGTCTCGAGAGATGGCCGGGCCCCATGTCGATCTCGATGCGCTCGCGGATCAGGCCGACGCCCCCACTGGGCGGCTGCTCGTAGTGCAGGAAGGCTCGGGCGTCGAGCGTCGTCCGCGACTCCTGCACCGTGCACAGCACCGTGCGGGAGGCGTGATAGCGACCTACGCGATCGAGCCGGTTGGCGGTCTCCCCCTTCCACTGGCGGTCGGCCACGACCACCAGATTGAGGACGCGAGCCGGCACCAGCGCGTCATTGGCGACGTGGCGCTCGTGCAGCAGCCTGCGCAGCGCTTCGTCGATCTCGTCGGGCGTGGTGTCCCTCGCGGACCAGACGTCGTCGGCCGGCCCCCCGTCGAGCGGCGCGGTCGGACCCGGGCCGGCGCTCAGAGCCGCCGCCACCGGCGACCCTCCTCGAGTAGGGCATCCGCCTGCGGCGGTCCCGCCGAGCCCGCGGCGTATCCAGGGAGCGGCGATGTCTTGTCCTCCTGCCAGGCGGTCAGGATCGGATCGATGATCCCCCACAGCGCCTCGATTTCGTCGTCGCGCGTGAACAGCGTGGCGTCACCGCGCATCGCGTCGAGGATCAGCCGCTCGTAGGCCTCCGGGGACTCCGACAGGAACGACGTCCCGTAGCGGAACTCCATGTTGACGGGGCGGATCCGCATCTGCGCTCCCGGGATCTTGGCGCCCAATGAGACCGACACTCCCTCGTTGGGCTGCAGCGTGAGGATGATCTGGTTGGCTTGGACACCCACCGATCCGGAGCTGCGAAACGCCATGTGGGGCACGGGCTTGAGGATCACGGCGATCTCGGTCACCTTCCGCCCGAGCTGCTTGCCGGTCCGCAGGTAGAACGGAACCCCGGCCCACCGCCAGTTCGACACGTGCAGCCGTAGCGCGGCATACGTTTCGGTCCGCGAGTCGGCCGCGACGCCGGCCTCCTCTCGGTATCCCACCGAGCGAACTCCCCCGACGGACCCCGGACCGTACTGGGCCCGCACCGCCATCGAGGAGACGTCCTCGACGGTGGACGGCACGATCGCCTCCAGCACCTTCAGCTTCTCGTCGCGCAACCGGTTGGCCTCGAACGCCGTCGGGGGCTCCATCGTGAGCAAGGCGAGCAGCTGGAGCATGTGGTTCTGAACCAGGTCGCGCAGCGCTCCGGCGCCCTCGTAGTAGCCGGCGCGGCCGCCGATCCCGAGGTCCTCGGCCGCGGTGATCTGCACGTGATCGATGTAATTGCGGTTCCAGACCGGCTCGAACAGCGCATTGGCGAAGCGCAGCGCCATCAGATTCTGAACCGTCTCCTTGCCCAGGTAATGGTCGATCCGGAAGATCTGCGATTCGTCGAAGTGCTCGAGCACGTCGATGTTGAGCCTCCGCGCCGAGGCGAGGTCATAGCCGAAAGGCTTCTCGATCACCACCCGGGCCGCGGCGTCACCCGCCTCGTTCAATCCCATGCGACCGAGCTGCTCGGCGATCACCGGGAAGAATTCGGGCGCGGTCGACAGATAGAAGATCCGGTTGAGCTCCACGCCGTGGCGCTCGTCGAACTCCCGCAGCGCGGAGGCCAGCTCGGTGTAGACGTGTTCGTCGTCAAACGTTCCGGCCACGTAGCGGATCTCCGAGAGGAGTCCGGCGAGCACGTCCGGGTCGGGCCGGCGCCGACAGAACCGCTCGATCGATTCGCACGCTGCCTGGCGGAAGTCCTCATCTTCCTGGTCTCGGCGGGCAACGCCGATCAGCTCAAAGCGCTCGGGCAGCGCACCTTCGTGGGCGAGGTTGTAGAGCGCCGGGAGCAGCTTGCGGTGCGCGAGGTCGCCGGTGGCCCCGAAGATGACCAGTGAGGTGGAGCGCACTGGCAGGCGCTCGAGCCCTTCGATCAGGGGATTCTCAGCCGACGGTTCGTCCAGCGCCGAGGGACTCATCCGATCCAAGCTCTGCTTCAAGCCTTCGGTAGCGAGGCGATCCGCTCTGTCAGCGCGCGCACCGCGGCGGCCGGCTCTCCCTCCAGGACGACCCGTTCGGCCGGCAGGTCGTGGCCGCGGAGGGTCTGGAGATCGCCGGCGGCCTGCGCCGCGATCAGGGTCGCGAACGAATACTCGGCCCCGGGGATCTCGAGGTCCCGGGTCGGGTGGTTCACCAGCTGGAGGAAGCGGCCCGTGGGCGGCCCGCCCTTGTGCAGCTGCCCGGTCGAGTGCAGGAACCGCGGACCGTAACCGAACGTGGTGGCTGCGCCGGTCGCCGCGCGCACCGCCAAGCGCAGTCCCGAGACGGCGTCGTCCAGCTCCTCCGAGTACGGCAGATAGCCCATGATCGCCACGTAGTGGGGTGGTCCCGCGTCCTGGAGCAGGTTGCGCAGCGCCGCGTCGTCGGCCGCGCCCAGCTCCGGGACCGACCCCGAGTCCAGCACGCGCTTGGTGTTGTCCTTGGCCTCCTGGACGTTGGGCTGGTCGAACGGATTGATCTCGAGCGCCCAGCCCGCAACGGCGACGGCGAACTCGGAGATGAAGAAGATACGGCCGAGATCGGCGGCGTCGTGAGTCGAGAGCGTCAGCGTCGGGTGATCCGCCGCGGCCAGCTTCTCGACCGCCCCGTCGAGCTGCTCGTCGGGCTGATCGCTGCTGCGCAGGTAGACCAGCACCCGGTCCGAGCCGTACTCGGCCGGATCGCCCAGCGGTTCGTCGGAGACGGGCAGCATCCCCCGGCCGCGCTTGCCCGTCGACTCGGCGATCAGCTGCTCCACCCACAGCCCGAAGCTCTCGACCGGCGGCGCGACGATGAAGGTCAGCTTGTCGGCGCCACCGCGCGCGAGCTCGCCGAGCACCGCGCCGAGCCACAGGCCGGAGTTCTCCTCGCTGGAGTCGTGGTGCGCGCAGGTCTGCTCGCCGACCTGGCAGCTGTGCAGCAGCTCCTCGACGTCGACCCCCATCAACGCGGCGGGCACGAGCCCGAAGTAGGAGAGCACGGAGTAGCGACCGCCGATGTCCGGCGGATTCAGGAAGGTGTGGCGCAGGCCGTCGTCCTCGGCCAGCTGCTCGAGCGGGCTGCCGGGATCGGTGACCACGACGAACTGCCGCGGCTCCGCCAGCGTTCGGAAGTGGCGGTACTGGGAGAGCGTCTCGATCGTCCCGCCCGACTTCGAGGAGACGATGAAGATCGTCTTGTCGAGGGCCAGCGCCTCCTGCACCTTTAGGATCTCGTCGGGGTGGGTCGAGTCGAGCACCTGCAGCTTGAGTCCGCCCGGGATCACGCCGAACGAGCGACGGATAACCTCGGGGCCGAGCGAGGAGCCGCCCATACCGAGCAGCACGACGTCGGTGAAGCCGTCCGCGACGCACTGCTCCGCGAACGCCTTCAGCTCCGGCGCCTGCTCGAGCATCGCCTCGGCCACCGTCAGCCAGCCGAGTCGGTTGCCGATCTCCGGTACGCCGGGCCCTCCCCACAGCGATTCGTCGTGGCGCCACACCCGCCGCGCTACGTCCTCCGCGATGGCGCGGCGCACCCGCCCGGCCACCGGCGCCAACCACTTTTCCGGGAGCCTGGCGGAAATCGTCGCTGGGCGGCCGGTGAGGACGGCCTCGCGGCGCTCCTCGATTCCGCTCAGCAGTCGGTCCATGGCCTCCTCGAACTGCTTCACGCCGTCGACGAGCAGCTCCTCGGTCACCTGATCCAGGTCGATGCCGGCCGCCGCCAGCGCGTCGAGGTCGGGGGTCGGGTCCTGCTCGGCCGTCGGACCGGCGACATCGCCGTGTTCGGCGAACGCGTGCAGCGTGGCCATGGGCATCGTGTTGACGGTGTGGGCGCCGACCAGCCCGTCGAGGTACATCGTGTCCGGGTATTGGGGATTCTTCACGCCCGTCGAGGCCCACAGCGGACGCTGGACGGCGGCGCCCGCCTGCTCCAGGGCCTCCCAGCGCGGGCCGCTGAACAGCTGCTCGAAGCGACGGTAGGCGGCTCGCGCGTTGGCCAGCGCGGCCTTTCCGGCCAGGTCGGGGCGGCCCAGCTCGGCGAGCTTGCGGTCGACGCTCGTGTCCACCCGCGAGACGAAGAAGCTCGCCACCGAGTTGATGTCGAGCGACTTGCCCTCGGCGTGGCGGCGCTCGAGCGCGCTGATGTAGGCCTCGGCCACCGCCTCGTAGGCGGAGACGGCGAACAGCAGGGTGACGTTGACGTTGATCCCCTCGTAGATCGCCTGCTTTATGGCCTTGGTGCCCTCGGGCGTCCCGGGGATCTTGATCATCACGTTGGGTCGGTGCAGCGCCTTCCAGTAGGTGCGCGCGGCCTCGATCGACTGGTCGGCGTCGTGGGCCAGCTCGGGCCCCACCTCCAGCGAAACGAAGCCATCGCGGCCGCCGCTCTCCCCATACACGCCGGCCAGCACGTCGGCGCCGAGCTGCACGTCGCGGATGGCCAGCCGATCGTAGATCGCCCGAGCGTCGAGTTGCTCGCCGGCCAGCTGGCGCAGGTCATCGTCGTAGTCGCTGGATCCGAGGATCGCCTTCTCGAAGATCGACGGATTCGAGGTGACACCGCGCAGCGACTCCTCGGTGACCATCCGCTGCAGCTCTCCGCCTTCGATCAGCGAGCGCCTGATCTGATCGAGCCAAACGCTGACTCCGGCGGCGGTTAGCGCGGCGAGGCGCTCATTGACCGCCGTCGTGCTCATCGAGGCAGCATCCCCCGGGCGAGCTCCGCAACCCCCTCCGCGGTGATGCCGAAGTGCGCGTAGACCTCCTCGGCGGGACCTGATTCGCCGAAGGTCGTCATTCCCACGAAGGCGCCGTCGGGGCCGATCCATTTGTCCCAGCCGAGCGGACTGGCCGCCTCGACGGCGATCCGAACCCGGCAGGAGGTGGGGAGCACCTGCTCGCGGTAGCCCTCGTCGGCCTGGGTGAAGGTGTCCATGCAGGGCATCGAGACGACCCGGACCTTGACGTCGCTGAGCGCGTCGGCGGCCTTCAGGCAGAGCGATACCTCCGAGCCGGTGCCGATCAGGATCAGCTCGGGCTCGCCGCCCTCGGCGTCGCGCAGTACGTAGGCGCCACGTTCGATCGCATCATCGGGGATCGCATCGGGATCGAGGATCGGCAGGTTCTGACGCGACAGCGCGAACGCGGTCGGGGCCTCGGCGTTGCGCAGCGCAAAGCGCCAGCCCAGGGCGGTTTCGTTGGCGTCGGCGGGGCGGACCACGTTCAGCCGCGGAATCGCCCGCAGCCCGGCCAGATGTTCGATCGGCTGGTGGGTGGGGCCGTCCTCGCCCAGGCCGATCGAGTCATGGGTGTAGACCCAGATTGAGGGCAGCTTCATCAGCGCCGAGAGACGGACCGCGCCGCGCATGTAGTCCGAGAAGGTCAGGAAGGTGCCGCCGAAGGCGCGGAAGCCATGCAGCCCGAGTCCGTTGACGGTCGCTCCCATTGCGTGCTCGCGCACCCCGAAACGGAGGTTCCGCCCCGAGTAGGAGCCCTTTTCGACGTCGCCCCCGTCCTCGATGTCGGTGTTGTTCGACGTGGCGAGGTCGGCCGAGCCGCCGACCAGGTGGGGAATCGCCTTGGCCGCCCACTGGATCACCTCACCGGAGGCCTTCCGGGTGGCGACCGCGTCATCGCCCGGGTCGAACCGCGGGAGGTCCTTGTCCCAGCCGTCCGGAAGCTCCGCGGCGTCGATCGTCTGCAGCAGCTTGGCCTGATCGGGGCTCGCCTCGGCGTAGGCGTCGAAGCGCTCCTGCCACTGCTTCTCGAATTCGGACCCGCGCTCACAGCATTCGCGGAAGTGCGCCAGCGCCTCGTCGGGCACGTAGAACTGCTTGTCCGGATCCCAGCCGTAGGCCTCCTTGGTCAGGCGGATCTCCTCGTCGCCCAAGGGCGAGCCGTGCGCGCTCGAGGTGTCCTGCTTGTTCGGGCTTCCGTAGCCGATGTGGGAGCGCACGATGACCAGCGACGGCCGGTCCTCGACCGCCATGGCGTCGCGAGTGGCCTGCTCCAGGCGATCGAGCGACATGTCGTCGCCGACGTTGTCGACGTGCCAGCCGTAGGCCTGGTAGCGCTTGGCCACGTCCTCGGAGAAGGACTGCGAGGTCGGGCCGGCCAGCTGGATCTTGTTGTCGTCGTAGAACGCGATCAGCCGTCCCAAGCCGAGATGGCCGGCCAGTGAGGACGCCTCCGAACACACACCCTCTTGCATGTCGCCGTCGGAGGCGATCGTGAAAGTGTAGTGGTCGACGACCTCGTGACCGTCCTCGTTGAAGCGGGCGGCGAGCATCCGCTCGGCCAGCGCCAGGCCGACCGACATCGAGATGCCCTGGCCGAGCGGGCCGGTCGTGGCCTCGATGCCCGGCGAGTACTTCCGCTCCGGGTGCCCGGCGGTTGGCGAGCCGACCTGGCGGAAGTTCTTGATGTCCTCCAGGGTCATCGGATAACCCGTCAGGTACAGAATCGAGTAGAGCAGCATCGACGCGTGGCCCGCGGAGAGCACGAACCGGTCCCGGTCGATCCAGTCGGGGTCGGCCGGGTTGTGGCGCATGACGCGCGTGTAGAGGACGTAGATCAGCGGGGCCAGCGCCATCGGCGTGCCCGGGTGCCCCGAGTTGGCCTTCTGCACGGCGTCCATCGAGAGCGTGCGGATCGTATTCACACACAGATCGTCGAGCCGGGTGGTGGAGTCGGTGGCGGTCATCTAGGCGGGGGCATGGGGGCGGGGGCTGGCATTGCTGCGGAGAATAGACCTATCGGCGATTCCTCAAACCGCCGCTGGGTTAAGTCTGACCCGATGATCCAATCCAGCTGGGGGTCCGCTAGCCGAACAAGACGCCGTAGCGCGCGTATTCATCGGCCGGAACGCGCCGTACTGCGGCCACCGCGTCGGCCAACGCCACCAGCTCGATCCGCGTCGACTGCAGCGCGGTCATCACTCCCCAGCGGTCGGCGTGGGCGGCGTCGATCGCCGCCAGGCCGAGCCGGGTGGCCAGCACGCGGTCGAACGCCGTCGGTGTGCCGCCACGCTGAACGTGCCCGAGCACCGTCGCCCGCGTTTCGTACCCGGTCCGCGCCTCGATCTCCCGCTCGAGCTCGTGCCCGATGCCGCCGAGCCGCGGGTGTCCGAACTCGTCCTCCCCGGTGCTCGACACCGACATCGTGCCCGCTTTGGGCAGCGCCCCCTCGGCCGCGACCACGATGGAGAAGTACCGGCCACGCTCGTGACGCCGGCGGATCAACCGGCAGACTTCGTCGATATCGAACGGGATCTCGGGAATCAGGATTACGTCGGCGCCGCCGGCGATCCCGGAATGCAGCGCGATCCACCCGGCGTTTCGGCCCATCACCTCGACCACGAGGATCCGGTTGTGGCTCTCCGCCGTGGTGTGCAGACGGTCGATCGCCTCGGTGGCGACGTGCAGCGCGGTGTCGAACCCGAACGTCACGTCGGTGGCGCCGAGATCGTTGTCGATCGTCTTCGGCACGCCGATCACTCTGATGCCATCCCCGCTGAGTCGGTTGGCGGCGCCCAGCGTGTCCTCTCCGCCGATCGCGATCAGCCCGTCAACCCGGTTTCGCTCGAGTGTGGCTCGCACCTCGGCGACGCCGTCCTCGCGCTTATACGGGTTGGTTCGGGAGCTGCCGAGAATCGTGCCGCCGCGTGGGAGGATGCCCCGGGTCGACTCCAGGCTCAGCGGCGCGAACGAGCCGTCGAGCACTCCTCGCCAGCCGTCCTGGAAGCCCAGCACCTCGTCGTCGTAGACGTCGATCGCCTTGCGGACGACGGCTCGGATCACGGCGTTGAGCCCGGGGCAGTCGCCCCCACCGGTGAGAATGCCGATTCGCATCGGCGCAATCCTACGCGGGCGCGAGCCACCGTCAATCTACGCCGCTGTAGGGTTCGACGTCCGTGGTCACGCTGAGAAGTAGCAAAACGCTCGCCGCCGGAGCGGGCCTCGCCTTTACCGCCGCTGCCGGCGCGCAGCTGCAACGCCGCCACCGCCACGTGGTCGAGCGGGATCCAGCCAACGCGCGGCTGCGCTCCCCTCGCCGCGGGCGGGTCTCGAGCGCCCGCTCGGCCGATGGGACCGAGCTGCACGTCGAGGTGTTCGGCGAGGAGGACCGGCCGGCGATCGTGCTGGCCCACGGCTGGACCGAGCAGCTCATCTACTGGACGCTGGTGATCGACAACCTGCTGGACCGGGGTTTCCGGGTAGTGGCCTTCGATCTTCGCGGGCACGGCGACAGCGAGCCCGCCGTCGACGGCGACTATTCGCTGGACCGCTTCGGCGAGGATCTGGAGGCCGTGCTGGCGGCCGCCTGCCGCGGCGGCGAGCGTCCGCTGGTCGCCGGGCACTCGCTCGGCGCGATGTCGATCGTCGCGTGGGCCGCGCATCACGACGTCGGAGGCCGCGTGAGCGCGGCTGCGCTCCTGAATACCGGGGTCGGCGGCCTTCTCGCCGAGGGCCTGCTGATCCCCGTCCCCTGGCTCGCACGGGCTCTCGGCCGCACGCCACTGGCTCGCGGGGTGCTGGCGGCCAAGGGCCCGCTACCCGGGTTCTCCACTCCGGTCACTCACGCCCTGATCCGCTACGTCGCGTTCGGACCGACGGCGACGCCGGCTCAGGTCGCGTTCTACGAGCGCATGCTGGTGGCCTGCCCGCCTGACGTCCGCTCGACGGTGGGCATCGCCCTCAGCGAGATGGATCTGTACGAGGCCGTGCCGCGGCTCAGCGTGCCCACGTTGGTGATGGCGGGCGCCAACGACAAGCTGACGCCGCCCTCGCATGCCCGGCGGATCGCGCAGGAGCTCCCGGCGCTCCACCGGCTGATCGTGCTGCCGGAAACGGGTCACATGGG
>JALYXK010000132.1 GCA_030947145.1 Actinomycetota bacterium | reverse complement strand
TGTAATTGTGCTTGAGCGTCCGCGCTTCTTCCTGCGCCAGGACGACCACCTGGCGGGCTCGCTCTGTAAATCGCTCGAACATGATCCTTCTCTTTGTGCGGTACTCGGGCGGTTGGTCGGTCGGGGTATTTTCCTGGATCCTTCTCCCTACGCTGCCAGACCGGTCAAGGCTCAGAGGCGACTAAGGGGACACCGATGATTCCGTCTACCCATCTATTCGGACGACAACGACCTTTGGATGAGAAAAACGGATTCTTTTCGGGCCATGCACCAGTCTACCAGCCGTCTCGACCCCGTCTCGCGGGTCAGCCGGACCGGTGTACTGAGGATAGCCGCGCTCAGTCGCGCATCGCCGGGAACAGCACCACCTCGCGAATCGAGCGCTGCCCGGTGAGGATCATCACCAGACGATCGATGCCGATGCCGATCCCGCCGGTCGGCGGCATTCCCTGCTCCAGGGCCTGGACAAACGCCTCGTCGTAGGGCTGAGCCTCCGCGTCGCCCGCCTGCGCGAACCGAGTCTGCTCCTCGAAGCGCCGGCGCTGCTCGTCGGGGTCGTTGAGCTCGGTGAACGCATTTGCGACCTCCATCCCGCCGATAAACGCCTCGAAGCGTTCCACCAGCCCCTCCTCGGAGCGGTGGCGCTTGGCCAGCGGGGAGATCTCGACGGGGTAATCGAAGAGGAAGGTCGGCTGGATCAGGGTCGGCTCGACATGCCTGGAGACCAGCTCGTCGACCAGTTGGGGCCAGGAATCGCCCGGAGGCACGGTCATCCCGTGCGAACTCATCTCGGCGGCCAGGGCGTCTCGGTCGCGGAACCGGAGGATGTCGATGTCGGTGCGCGCCTCGATCGAACCGGCGAGCGTCTCTCGATTCCACGCGGACAACAGGTCGATCCCGCCCTCGCCGGGCTCATAGCCGACAGCGCGAGCGACGAAGGCCACGAGCTGCTCGCCGCGCGCGGCGATGTCCAGGTAGTCCGCGTAGGCCTCATAGAACTCGAGCATCGTGAACTCGGGGTTGTGGGTGGTGTCGACACCCTCGTTGCGGAAGTCCTTGCCAATCTCGTAGACCCGCTCCAGGCCGCCCACGATCAGGCGCTTGAGATACAGCTCAGTGGCGATGCGCAGGTAGAGCTCTCGATCCAGCGCGTTGTGGTGAGTGGTGAACGGCCGCGCGGCGGCGCCACCGTAGAGCGGCTGCAGGATCGGGGTCTCGACCTCGATGAAGCCCTCCCGGTCGAGATAGGCGCGGACCGCGGAGATCGTCCGGGCCCGGGTGATGAACAGCTCGCGCGCGTCCTCGCTGGCGATCAGGTCGAGCTCGCGACGGCGAAAGCGCGTCTCGACGTCGGTCAGCCCGTGATGCTTCTCGGGCGGCGGGCGCAGCGATTTGGCCAGCAGCTCGTAGTGAGTGACCCGCAGGCTGAGCTCTCCCCGGCGCGAGCAGAACGCGGTTCCCTCGACGCCGATCAGGTCGCCCAGGTCGAGCCCGAGCAGCTGTTCCATCCCGTCGGGGCCGAGCTCGTCGACCCGCGCCTGCAGCTGGATCCGGCCCGAGCGGTCGACCAGGTCGAGAAACGCCATCTTGCCCTGGCCCCGGCGCGCGGCCAGTCGTCCGGCGACACGGTGCGAGCTCGTCGTCTCCTCCCCCGCGGCCAGCGACTCATGCCCGGCCCGGACCGCGGCGTTCGACTCGACGCCGTCGAACTCGTGGGGGAACGGCTCGACCCCGGCGGCGCGAAGGCTCGCGAGCTTCTGGCGGCGCGCCGCGAGCAGGTCTGAGGGCTCGGCTCCGTCGGGCTTCTCGCCCATCGTCCATCGGCTCCTCAGGCGACGTCGATCTTGGTGATCTTCAACCGGCGCTCGCCCCGTGGGGTGGAGAACGCCACCTCTTCGCCCCGCTTGCGGCCCAGCAGGGCCTTACCCACCGGCGAGTCGTTGGAGAGCCTCAGGTCGGCGGGCTTGGCCTCGGCCGAGCCGACGATCGTGTACTTGGTGGTCTTGCCGGTGGCGTCCTTCACGTGGACCGTCGAACCGACCCGCACCACCGACGTGTCCAGGTCGGAGGCGTCGATCACCGTCGCGGAACGAAGCTTGTCCTCGAGCTGCGCGATCCGCGCCTCCAGCATCGCCTGCTCATTCTTGGCATCGTCGTACTCGGCGTTTTCGGAGATGTCGCCGAACTCGCGCGCCTCCTTGATGCGGGCGGCGACCTCTCGGCGGCGGGTCGTCGAGAGCTGCTCGAGCTCGGCCTTGAGGCCGACCAAACCTTCGGGGGTGAGGATGACGTCCTTGGGCATTGCGTGGACCTGTATCTAAAGCGATTTTGGACGAGAAAAAACCCGCTCAGCGGGCGAAAATCACACACCCGGTGAGAGTGGCGGCGGAAGTATAGACGCACGACCTAGCGACTCTGAACACAACGAAGGCCCGCCGTCTGGGCGGGCCCTCGGTACTCCCGCCCGCACCCGTGACCCTGGGTGGCGGACGCGCTACGTTCCGGCTAGCCCTTCGGGTTGACGACGTCCTTGACGGCGTCGCCCGCATCGCCAATCTTGTCCTTGACCGAGCCGGTCGCCTTATCGACCTTGCCCTCGTTCTTCAGGCTGTCGTCGTCGGTGAGCCCACCGACGCCTTCCTTCACGCGGCCCTTGGCGTCATCCATCGCTCCATCACCCATGTGGGGCTCCTTTCGCTCTTGTCCCCAGAGGAGTTACCCAAAACGGCTCGCGCCGAACCGGTCTGGCGCGTGGGGAATCGCCCCCCGGCGATTCCCCCGACTGAATCGCCCTCAGGGCGATTCAGCCTGGTCAGCTTCGACCTGCTCCTGGAGCTTGCCGCTGAGGTAATGGGCCTTCTCGGCCCGGCGCTCGTGCTGGAGGGCTTCCTGGTCGTCGACTGACTTGGAGGCCCGGCGGCGCTCGGCCGCCGCAAGCTCACGCTGCGACTCGAGGAGATCCTCGGTCTGGTGATCCTCGTTCATCTCGATTGACCACCCTAGCGCGGCCCCGGGACGTCCACTCTGACGCCGGTCGCCCGGGCTACCGTGGCCCGTGTCCCTGGATCTCGTCGGCCTGCTGGAAGGTTGGGCGGTTGACCCACTCGATCAATGGCTGGGTGATCGCGCCGATCGCCCGGAACTGGATCGAGTCCGAGCACATCTGATCGCCGGCTTTGCAGACCCCGTCGGCGGGATACACCTGGGCGGCCGATTCGGCGGCCGCCAGGGTCAGCGAGGACCGCAGCGCCGTCCGGCACCGGGCCAGCGAGCCGCCGCCGCAGAAGACGCGGTTCAGCTTGCCCCTGACCCGCTGGCCGAGCGCCGCGCGAAGGTCCTTCTGAACGATCCCGTAGAACCCGACGTCGAACGCGGATCCGAGGTGGGGGCCGGAGGTGCCGTGACCGGGCTCGTCGTTGATGGCGAACTCGCCCTGGACCGAGTTCAGCAGCGGCGATCCCAGTACGGAAGAGAACTCGGCCTTGACCAGCAGTGGCCACCAGGCGTCCATGATCCGCACAGCGTCGGTCTGGTCATAGTTCCCGCTGGCCCCGGGATGCCCCCGGTTGATGCGGTGCGCGCCGCTGGCCACCCAGGACCGCAGCTCGGCGGCCGCGGTGGCCAGGTTGGGATCGCTGGGGTGACCGATGATCTTCAGCGCGGAGGGGAGCACCTCTACGCCGCGCAGGTCCTGCGTGCCGGCGTTGCCCATCGCGTTGATCAGGTCGGCCAGGCTGAGCTTGTGGCGGCCGCCCGCGAGATACCCGTTGATGTTGTTGTCGAGCAGCTGCGAGCGGTAGATCGAGGAGAACTCCTGACCGGTGGCCGCGTCGTTGTAGCCGGGCGCCTGCTTGTTGTTCCAACTCGTCAGGTAGGACTGATCGATCGTCTGCGGGTGGGCGCGCTGCGGGGTTTGCTGCTCGGTGAGGCTGCTGGGCGTGAGCTGCGCGGCCGGGTGATAGCCGCGCCACCCGTACTGCGGGTAGGTCGGGAACAGCGGGTCGGTGCCGGCGGCCCTGACCGGGTTCAGCCCCGAGTTGAAGTAGGCGATGTGCTTGTCGTCGCTGTAGAACCAGTTGAACGTGTAGCCGATCTGGTACGCCGCGTTGAAGAAGGCCCGCGGGTTGCGCATCTGGGCGGGATCGTTGAACCGCTCGAAGCCTACGGCCGAGTCGAGCTCGTGCATGTAGGTCGAGCGCAGGTTGCAGTAGGCGACCGGTCGGCCCTTGATGCTCGCCCGCGCGACCACGATTCCGTAGGCGGTGCGCTGGGTTTGCAGGGTGATCTGACCGGCCTTGGTCGAGTCGGCCAGGTTGGGGTGCCAGCTCTCGCTGCGGGTCAGGTTGTCCATCTGGACGCACCGGCCCTGCAGCCGGTAGTAGTCGGAGGTGAGCGCCGGCTTACCGCCCGCCGGGTTGCAGAGCGGGACCGCGTAGGTGTCGATGATGTTCTGCCCCGACGAGGTGGCCGACCAGGCGTAGTCCCGGCCGTGGCCCAGCTCCACGTACAGATTGACCCCCGGGAACGCCGCTCCGTTGGCGTCGATTCCGGGCCCGTGAATGTCCTCCTCCATCAGGATCTGGGGGGTGAAATAGGAGACCTGGGGGCCCATCACCGCGAGCGGATGGCCGCTGGCGCTGTGCTTCGCGCTGATCAGCAGCGCGTTCGACATGTCCTGGGGGAAGGCCAGCAGCCCCGGCCCGGCATTGCCGGCGGGACCGAGTCCGGTGCCGATGGGCGTG
>JALYXK010000124.1 GCA_030947145.1 Actinomycetota bacterium | reverse complement strand
GGGTTGGACAATCACTATCAGGTGCTGCTGGCGAAATCCACCGACGGCGGCCAGTCCTTCTCGGCGCCGGTCAAGGTAAGCGACTACAACGATCTGCCGGACTGCAACAGGTACCAGGGCGAGGGAGCGAATCCGTTCCGCTCCTGCGTCCCGGAGAAGGGCGCCTCGACCAAATCCGTGTTCCGGGCGACGAACTACCCCTCGGGCCAGGTCGACCCGACCAACCCCAACCGGGTGATCGTCACATTTGGCTCCTACATCAGCCGCGATTCCAATACGAGCAACGGGTGCCGGCCTCAGGGCTTTGCCCCCAACGCCGACCCGCTCTACACGGGCGTCAAGACAGAAGGGGCCTGCAACAACAAGATCCTGCTGAAGGTGTCCGTCGACGGGGGGGCGACGTTCGGGAGCACGACCGATCCGCGTCAGGCGGTGGTGGTGCCGCAGGCTCCCAAGCAGGCCAGAACCGACCAGTGGTTCCAGTGGGCCGCGTTCACGCGCGGCGGCAAGCTGGCGGTCGACTACTACGACCGGCAGTATGGAAAGGACGAGTTCACCGGTGCTTCGGACTTCACCCTGTCCGGAAGCAGCAACCTGACCGACTTCGGGCAGGCCCGCGTGACCTCGAGCTCGATGCCCGCGCCGACGCAGTTCCTCGGCCCCAAGGGCGGCCAGTTCTATGGCGATTACATCGGGCTGGCCGCAGTTGACCAGGCTCATCCGATCTGGTCGGATACCCGCGCCAAGGACCTGTTCCTGTGCCCGGACACCGCCACCGGTCCGGGTAAGCCGCCGCAGCTGTGCGGAGCGATCGAACCGAACGGTCAGGAGGCCAACGACGAAGAGGCGTTCACGGCAACCATGAACGTTCCCACGGCAAAGAAGTAGTACCTCGGCGGATCGGTGAGGGGCTCGGTGTGTGCCGGGCCCCTCACCTCCACGTGCAGTTAGGCGGTCGCGGCTCCGACGCGCGGCGCCAGCTCGGACTCGGCCAGATCCTCGCTCGCCCCGGCCAGCGCGCCACCCGGGCAGTCGGCACAGGGAACCAGGCGCCGAGGATTCTGGATCCCGACCAGGGCCACCAGACCCCCGAGGATGGCCAGGCCGGCTCCGATCCCGATCCCGATCCGGAAGGAGTGAACCGACGCGTCGACCAGGGCGGTGCGCACCAGACGGCGCTCGCCCGCCGGGACGCCGCTGACGTCGAGCACCAGCGGCCTGCCCCGGGCGCGGGCGATGGCGGCGCTGGCCTGCGGGCCGAAGGAGCGGCCGGCGAGGTCGTGGTCCAGACGCGATCCGAAGCTCGAGGCCACGACGGCTCCCAGGGCGGCGATGGCCAGCAGCCCGGCCACGCGGGCGACAGCGTTGTTGATCCCGCTGGCCACCCCGGCGTGGCCTTGCTCGACGGAGCTCAGCACCGCCGCGGTCAGCGGCGCCACCGTCGCGGCCAGGCCGAGCGCGAACACCGCCACGCCCGGAAGGATCTGAGTCAGGTAGTCGGCGCTGGCGGTCGTCCTGACCAGCAGCAGCAGACCGACGCCGGCGATGAGCGGACCGGCGCCCATGAAGTAGTGCGGGCCGATCCGGTCCGCGAGCTTCCCGAAGCGCTTGGCCAGCACGAACACGATGATGGTGATCGGCAGCAGGGAGAGCCCCGCCGCGAGCGGCTTGTAGCCCCCCACCTGCTGGATGAACAGGACCAGAAAGAACGTGGCCACGCCCAGCCCGGCGTACAGCGCCAGCGTGGTCAGGTTCCCCACGGCGAAGTTGCGGACCTTGAACAGCTGCAGCGGCATCATCGGCTCGGGGGTGTGGCGCTCCCAGGCCAGGAAGGCGACCAGCAACGCGATTCCCGCGACCAGCGGGATGGCGACGCGCGGATCGCCCCAGCCGTAGGTCGGCTGCTCGATCATCGCGAACACCGGCCCGCCCAACCCGAGCGCGCACAGTCCCGCCCCCACGAAATCGACCCGCCCGGGAGTGCGCGTGTCATCGACGACGCTGCGCAGCAGCCACAGGCAGATCAGCACGGGCGCGATGTTGAGCGCGAAGATCCAGCGCCACGACGCGAACTGGATCAGCGCCCCGCCGCCGAGCGGCCCGATCACCGTGGCGATCCCCGTCCACGCCGTCCAGCTGCCGATCGCGGCGGCGCGCTCGCTGTCCTCGAAGGTGTCCATGATCAGCGCCAGCGTGCTCGGCACCAGCAGCGCCCCGGCCACCCCCTGTACCGCGCGGGCGGCGATCAGCAAAGCGCTGCTCGGCGCCACCGCGCAGAGCAGCGAACAGATGCCGAAGCCGATCAAACCGGCCGCGAACACGCGCCGGCGCCCCAGCAGGTCGCCGAGCGAGCCCCCGACCAGCAGCAACGAGGAAAGCGTGAGCAGATACGCCTCGACGATCCACTGCTGATCGGCCAGCCCGCCGTGCAGGCTTCCCCGGATCGCCGGCAGCGCGACGTTGACGATCGTCCCGTCCAGGAACACGATCCCCGAGCCGAGGATGCTGGCGATCAGCGCCAGACGCTTGGTCCGAGCCTCGGTCACGGCTGCAGCCTAACTGCCGCCTGCGGCCGGCGTAACGCGCTGGCTGAGGCTCGACCGCTAGTGCGCCCCGGCGCCGAACACCGCATTGGGCTCGTAGCCGTCGAAGCGGACACTCCGGGCGAACGGGAGCTGGGTGTCGACGATCACGCAGAACGTGCGCGCGTCCTGGGCGCCCGGCACGCACGTGCGGTACATGCGTCCGGACTCGATCGTGAACGTGCTGACGAACCGGAGGTTTCGCCGGAACTCGGCCGGCGCCCGATCGCCGATCCAGGCCTGAGCCCGGGCGATCGCATCGGCCATCGCCTGGCGGTGCACCAGCACCTGGGGCCGGTGAACCAGCCCGGCGATCAGGAGCACGGCGGTAACCGAGAGCACGACGAGCGTCCCCGCGTAGTCCCGGGCGACGACCCTCGGCAGATCACGGCGCATACGCCGCAGCAGCATCCCCAGGGGAACCGACAGCAGGATGATTCCGATCAGGTTGAAGAAGCCGCCCAAGAGCGCCGCGCCGACGCCGTTCCAGCTGTCCCCCGTGGGCGGAAGCGAGCTCCCGACCAGCCCGTCGGCCACCGTCAGCGCCACGAATGCCGGCCACATCCAGGCGCCGCGAAGCCGCCAGCGGGCGCGGACGAGCCAGGCACCGTCCATGCGTTGAAGCTTAGTCGGGTTCGCCTTGGCGGCTTACGCTGCTCAGGCCTCGCCCGGAACCAGGAGTAAGCTTGCGCGTGCCCGTTCGAGGGGCCGGCCGGAGATCCCGGACGGCGTCTGAAAGCTGGGTGGAACGGAAACCCCGAACCTCCCGTTGACGAAAGGGAAGCGCGCGATGGCTACCCATATGGCTGATCCGGCGTCCGACGTAGCACCGGCGGCGGCCGAGCAGCTGACGGTCGAGGACCGCGTCCACCTCCTGCGGGCGATGCTGCTGATGCGCGGCCTCGAGGAGCGAGCGATGAGCCTGTACCGCCAGGGCAAGGTCCCGGGATCGTTCTACGACGGCTTCGGGCAGGAGGCGGTGTCGGCCGGCGCCGCGTTCGCCATGGCCCCGGAGGATCGGCTCTGCATCCTGCACCGCGATCTCGCCGCCCATCTGGTCCGCGGCGTCCCTCCCGCCCGGATCCTGGCGCAGTATCTCGGCCGGGAGGCGGGCATCACCCGCGGGCGGGACGGCAACGTCCACTTCGGCGACCGGCATCTCGGTTGCGTGGGGATGATCTCGATGCTCCCCGACATGATGCTGGTGGCCACCGGGATGGCGATGGCGTTCAAGCTACGCCACGAGCGCCGCTGCGCGATCACCTGGTTCGGCGACGGCTCCACCTCACGCGGTGACTTCCACGAGGCGATGAACTGGGCCGGCGTGCAGCGCCTGCCGGTGATCTTCGTGCTGGAGAACAACCAGTTCGCCTATTCGACGCCGCTGGACAAGCAGTTCGCGGTCAACCCGGTGCAGCGTGCCACCGCCTACGGCTTCGTCGGCGTGAGCGTGGACGGCAACGACGTCGAGGCGATGTTCGAGGCCACCCGCGCCGCGCGCGAGCGCGCGCTCGCCGGCGACGGCCCCACGCTGATCGAGGCGGTGACGATGCGGATGCACGGCCATGCTGCCCACGACGACATGAAGTACGTGCCCAGGGAGCAGATCGAGCAGTGGCGGGCGCGGGATCCGATCGACCGCCAGGAGTCACGACTGCAGGCGCTCGGGATCGACATCGGCGCGCTCCGCGCCGAGGTCGCGTCCGAGATCGACGCGGCGGCGGAGGAGGCGCTGGGCGGCCCGATGCCCGACCCGGCCAGCGCGCTCGACGGCGTGTTCTGCACCGGCCCGGCCGAGCCCCTCGGTGACGGGCAGGGACCGTGGAGCGGATTCGCAGCGGCCCGGAGGGGTTCCTGATGGCGACGCTCACCTACCTCCAAGCCATCTCGGCCGCGCTCCGCGACGAGCTGCGCGCCGACGAGCGAGTGCTGGTGATGGGCGAGGACATCGGCGTGTTCGGCGGAGCGTTCAAGGTGACCGACGGCTTCTTCGACGAGTTCGGTCCCGATCGGGTGATGGACACCCCGCTGGCCGAGTCGGCGATCATTGGCACCGCCATCGGCGCGGCGGTGGTCGGGATGCGGCCGGTGTGCGAGATGCAGTTCTCCGACTTCATCGCCTGCGGCTTTGACCAGCTGGTCAATCTCGCGGGCAAGATGTACTACCGCCAGGGGCTGGCCGTCCCGATCACCGTGCGTCTGCCCTCGGGCGGCGGCTTCTCCGGTGGCCCGTTCCATTCCCAGAACCCCGAGGCCTGGTTCATGCACTCGCCCGGCATCAAGGTGGTGGCTCCCTCCACCGCGGAGGACGCCAAGGGCCTGCTGCACGCGGCCATCCACGACCCCAACCCCGTCTGCTTCATGGAGCACAAGCACCTCTATCGGCGGATCAAGGGCGAGGTGCCCGAGGGCGTGTACGAAACGCCCATGACCGCGCGGATCGCCCGGCCGGGGACCGACCTCGTGGTGATCGCCTACGGAGCCATGGTCCACGTCGCCCTCGAGGCGACCGCGGATCTGGACGGCGCCTCGGTCGAGGTGCTCGACCTCCGTTCGCTGGTGCCGCTCGATCAGGCGGCGATCCTCGAGTCGGTGGCGCGCTGCTCGAAGGTGGTGATCCTCGACGAGGCCAACGCCACCTGCGCCGCCGGCGCGCAGGTGGCGGCCCTGATCGCCGAGCGCGGGTTCGAGGATCTCGACGGCCCCGTGGTCCGGGTGGCCACGCCGGACGTGCCGATTCCGTTCTCGCCGCCGCTCGAGCAGGCGGTGCTACCCG
>JALYXK010000113.1 GCA_030947145.1 Actinomycetota bacterium | reverse complement strand
GGCGTCGGAGATCGCCTCGACCGCGTACTTGGTGGCGTGATAGAGGCCCCCGCCGGGGAACGTGAGCTTGCCGCCCATCGAGCCCAGGTTGACGATCTTGCCGTAGCGCTGCTCGCGCATCCCGGGGAGCACCAGCCGGCACATTCGGAGCAGGCCGAAGACGTTGGTCTCGAACTGGCGGCGGACCTGATCCAGGGGAACGCTCTCCACCGCACCGGATTGGCTGTAGCCGGCGTTGTTGATCAGCACCCCGACGGCACCCTCGGCGTCCTCCACGGCCTTCACGGCCGAGCTCATCGAGGCCTCGTCGCAGACATCGAGCGCCAGCGTCTCGCAGCCCTTGGCCTTGAGCGCGGAGATCGTCTCGGGCCGACGGGCGGTGGCGTAGACCTTCCAGCCCTTCTCGGCCAGCAGCTCCGCGGTGCAGCGGCCGATGCCAGAGGAGCAACCGGTGATCAGCACCGCTTTCGATCGCTCTGACACCGGCTCAGCCGCGGACGAGCTTCTTGTAGGTGATGCGCTTGGGCCGGTCGGCCTCGGCGCCGAGCAGCTCGTGGCGGAAGCTCTCGTAGGCCTCGAAGTTCCCCTCGAACCACCGCACCTGGGAGTCGCCTTCGAAGGCCAGCACATGCGTGGCGATCCGGTCCAGGAACCAGCGATCGTGGGAGACGACGACGGCGCAGCCGGCGAAGGACAGCAGCGCCTCTTCCAGCGCCCGTAGGGTGTCGGTGTCCAGGTCGTTGGTCGGCTCGTCGAGCAGCAGCAGGTTGCCGCCGGAGCGCAGGAGCTTGGCCAGATGCAGGCGGTTGCGCTCGCCGCCGGAGAGCTTGGCTACCTTGGTCTGCTGGTCGGTGCCCTTGAAATTGAAGCCGGCGACATAGGCGCGGCTGTTGATCATGCGGTCGCCCAGCGGGATCTGGTCGGCGCCGCCGGAGACCTCCTCCCACACCGACTTGTTCGGGTCCAGCGCGTCCCGGGACTGGTCGACGTAGGCCAGCTCAACGGTGTCGCCGAGCTTCAGCGTCCCGGCATCGGGCTGCTCGGCCCCGGTGATCATTCGCATCAAGGTGGTCTTGCCGGCGCCGTTGGGTCCGATCACGCCGACGATCCCGCCGCGCGGCAGCTCGAACGAGAGGTCCTCGATCAGCACCCGCTCGCCGTAGGCCTTGCGCAGGCCCGAGGCCTCGACCACGAGGTCGCCCAGCCGCGGCCCGGCCGGGATGTGGATCTGGACCTGGTCGAGCTTGACGTTGCGGTCCTCGGCCAGCAGGGCCTCGTAGGCGTTGAGGCGGGCCTTCGGCTTGCTCCGCCGAGCGCTGGCGTTGAGCCGGACCCACTCGAGCTCCTGCTCGATCATCCGCTTGCGGGTGTTGTCCTGGCGCGCCTCCTGGGCCAGGCGCTCGCGCTTCTGCTCGAGCCAGCCCGAGTAGTTGCCCTGGTAGGGGATGCCGCGGCCGCGGTCGAGCTCGAGGATCCAACCGGCGACGTTGTCCAGGAAGTAGCGATCGTGGGTGATCGCCACCACGGTGCCGGCGTAGTCGTGGAGATGACGCTCGAGCCAGCCCACCGACTCGGCGTCGAGGTGGTTGGTGGGCTCGTCGAGCAGGAGCAGATCGGGCTGGCGCAGCAGCAGCCGGCAGAGCGCCACCCGGCGGCGCTCGCCGCCAGAGAGGTTGGTCACTTCCGCATCGGCCGGCGGGCAGCGCAGGGCGTCCATGGCCACGTCGAGCGTGGTATCCAGGTTCCACCCGTCGACGTGGTCGATCTGCTCCTGTACGCGACTGAACTCATCCGCCGTCTCGTCGGAGTAGTTCATCGAGAGCTCGTTGAAGCGGTCGAGCAGGGCCCGGATCTCGGCCGCGCCCTCCTCGACGTTGCCGCGCACGTCCTTGTTGGGATCGAGATGGGGCTCCTGCTCGAGCAGGCCGACCGTGGCCTTCGGCGCCAGCTGGGCCTGACCGTCGAACTCGGTGTCGATCCCCGCCATGATCCGCAGCAGCGTCGACTTGCCGGCGCCGTTGTAGCCGAGCACGCCGATCTTGGCGCCGGGCATGAACGACAGCGAGACGTCGGTCAACACCTCCTTGTCCGGCGGGAACCGGCGCGTCAGCTTGTACGTGGTGAAGATGTACTGGGCGGACATCGAGAACTGAGGATAGAAGCATCGGCCCGCTGGCCTGGGCCCGAGGCGACGGCCGGCGCCGGTCACGGGTAGAACTTCAACTGTGCTACGCGCGTTCGCCGGCGTCCTCGGGCTGATCGCGATCGGTTGCATGTCCGCGGCGATCGTCGGGATGGTCACCGGCCGGCCCAGCGACAGGACCGGCTGGCTGTTGCGGGCTGTGGCGGTGCTGTGCTTCGCCGGTGCCGTGGCCCTGAACAGCGCCGCCCACTGACCGGCCCCAGCACCGAGAGCCACTAACCTTGAGCGCTCAAGGTCTTAGTGAAAGGGGAGCAGATGGCAAAGGCGATCTATACAGCGGAGGCGAACGTGACCGGCGGCCGCGCCGAGGGCCACGGCAAGACCTCCGATGACGCGCTCGAGGTGCAGTTGCGCCTGCCAGGCGAGATGGGCGGGGACGGCGGCGGGACCAACCCCGAGCAGCTGTTCGCGATTGGGTTTGCCGCCTGCTTCGAAGGCGCCCTGGGCGTCGTGGCCCGCCGCGAGAAGGCCGAGGCCGGCGACGTGTCGATCGACAGCCGGGTGAGCCTCCTTCCCACCGAGGAGCGAGGGTTCAAGCTCGCCGTCGAGCTCGATGTCAGCCTGCCGCAGGTCACCGACGCCGAGCAGGCGCAGCGGATCGTCGCGGCGGCGCACGCGGTGTGCCCGTACTCGAACGCCACCCGCGGCAACATCGATGTGGCGCTGACCGCCAACGGCCACCCGGTCGGCTGACGCGAACGCTCATCCCTCGGGCTGCCATCCGCTGATCACCCACTGACCCGGCCCCAGTCGCTCCACCGACGCGATCGTCACGTGCCACGCGGGCCGCAAGCCCTGGTAGGCGTTGGTGGCGGTGGCGGTCGTCGCCTCGCGCGTGACCACCACGAACTGGTCGCGCTGCCCGGTCAACGGCGCCACCGCCTCGACCGTCCCGCGGTTGGCGATCCCGCCACGCTTCAGCTCGTAATCGCCCGCCGTCTGCGCCGCGGCCAGCTGCATCGCCGAGCGGGCCTGGCCGATGCTGGCCGAGGCCAGCACGGCCATATCGGCGGCCACGTTGCCGGCGTCCCAGTTGATGTAGGCCGTGGCGAAGATGGTGATCGCCTGTACGGGGCTGATCGATCCCGACGCGCTCTGCCGCGGAGCCCGCGAGGGGTACTCGTGCGTCGCCTGCGCGGCGGCCAGCTTCGAGCCAGCGGGGGCGTTCCTGGTCGCGGCCGGTTCCGTCTGTGTCGCCGGCGCGCTCAGCGCCGCGCATCCGCTCAGCATCAGGCCGAGGCCGAGTGCGCAAGCGATCAGGATCGTGGCAATTCGGGCAGCGCAGGCCATGCCTACAGACCCACCGGGTGCCGGGGGACGAAGCCGGCCGCGCTGCGGACGAGCGGATGCCAGCCGATGCCGCTGCTGCCGTCGCCGGGGCCGGCGGTGTCGTGCGTGTCCCAGCGCAGGCCGTCGACGTACATGAACACGTGGTCCGCGCTGGCGTAGACCGTCACCCAGCGACCGGGACCGGGGAGGCCGAAGGACTCGAGCGCACTCGAGGCGGCCCCGTAGCTCACCGGTACCAGACCCGCCCCGTAGAGCAGGTGCTCGACGCTGCTCGAGCAGTCGTAGGCCGGGGCGATCTGATCGAGCGGCTGACCGTGTCCGGCGCCGTAGACGTACGGCTTGCCGGCGATCTGGTTGCCCGCGGCGATCATCGCCTTGATCGCCGCCGGAGCTCCAGCGGGCGCGGCGGCCCGGCCATCGGATAGCAGTTGGGCCCGCGGGCCGGAGGTGATCGGCACCCCGCCGAGGGTTCGGGGTGAGCACGCCGAGGGATCCTGAGCCGCGGCCGGCGCGAGGGCGAGCGCCTGCGAGGGCGCGGGAGTCTCGGCCAGTAGATTTCCGGCCCCCGAGTCGGGCGGGCGGCCGATGCGCACCGGCCCCGACCACAGCCCCTGCTGATACGGGATCCCCAGTCGCCCGGCGAACTGCCACCACAGATCGACCACCCGCGGCAGGCCCTCGATCGGCCCACCCCCAAACCCGAAATCGCGCTTGTAGGCGATCGCCGAATGCCTGCCCCAGGTCACTCGCAGCGGCGTCATGTAGGAGAGCCCGCCCATCGCGACCGCGGTCTGGAAGGTGCGGCCGCCGAGCTCCGCGTAGCTGTCGGGATGCTGGACCAGGCTCTGACCGGAGGCGCCCACCGAGCCGCTGCTCGGGTCGCCCGGGCCGCCGTACTCCGACGCGCCGACGCGGTGACCGCTACCCGCAGGGCCGAGCACGATCGAGGCGGCGGCACCGCCCGCGCTCCCGGCACACTGATCGTCGGTCTGGAACGCGCCGACCAGCAGAGTGAGAACGGCCGCGCCGGACGCCGCGATCACCGCCCCGAAGATGACCGCGAGGACGATCAACGGTCCCGGGAGTCGACGCGATGCGGAGGTCATACGACAACTCTAGGGCTCATATAGGGCAACTGAGACTAATTGAAACGAATTTGTTGCACTTCTGTTTTGGATTCGGCCACCGCCGTTGCGGCTCCTTCGCACGCCCGTGGTCCTGCCGGCCTCGCTAACGTTCCTATGTCATGGCCCGCATCCTCGACGTCGAACAAGCGCTGCTCCTCCTGGAGCTCGAGGCTCCCTTCGATCAGCGCGCCGTGCAGCTGGCCCGGCGGCGGATGGCCAAGCGCTGGCACCCCGACATCGCGCCTCCCGGGCGTCAACACGAACATCAACGCCACCTGCAGGCGATCAACCAGGCCGCCGACCAGCTCGAGCAACTCGCCGAGGGCATGCGCGGCGGCCGGGTCAGCCGCAATGCGGTCAAGGTCTCCGCGGCGGCCACCCGGCGTGCTCGCGAGGAGGAGGGCCGCCGCAACTACGAGGCCGAGCAGCGTGCCCGCGCCTCCGCCGCGGACCGGGCCAAGCACGACCCGTTCGGCTCCCGCGTGCCGGATCACTCCGTGGTGCACCGCTACGCGCGTTGCCTGGCCTACCCGGAGTGGGGCGTGGGGACGGTCAACGGGATCTACTTCTCCGGCGACAGCGAAGACGACGACGTCCAGCAATGGGCCCGGATGCAGTTCGCCGTCGGGGTCAGAACGGTGCCCGCCGGCTCGATCCAGTTCGTTGACTTCTCGCGGCCCGACGCCGCCGCCGACCGCGTCCAGCGGTTCATGACCGCCGCGCAGCACGCGCTCTCGGAGGGGAACGCGGCGCTGGCGGCCCAGCGGCTGATCTACGCGCGTGACGCGGAGCCCAACAACCCGGTCGTGCTGAGGCTCCTGACCGCCGCGTTTTGGCAGGCCGGGAACCTCCCCGCCGCCGGACGGGCCGTACGCGACTGGGCCCGGGTCGAATCCGATCGGCCCACCCCCGAGCGCTTCGCCTCGCGCATCTACGAGGACATGGGCGCGTTCGACTACGCCGCCGACGCCGCCGAGCGCGCGGCCCAGCGCGCTCCCGCCGACGCCTCGGCCTGGGCGCGGGTCGGGCGTCTGCGCCTGCGGCTGATGGATCGCGCCGGCGCGATCACCGCGCTCGAACGAGCCCGGCTGATCGGACCCACGGTGGAGGCACTGCTCGACCTGGCGCTGGCCTACCACCTCGCGGGGGACCTCGGCGCCGAAGTGTCGGCGGCCGAGGCGGCGACCCGGATCGAGCCCGGCTCACAAGCCGCCTGGGCGACCTACGCGCACGCGCTGGCCCGGACTGACCGAACCCGTGACTGCATCGAGGCCTGCGAGTGCGCGCTCGAGCTCGGGGACTCACCCGAGGTCGCCGACCTGCTCGAGCGGGTCAGGGCCGCGATCCCGCGCGAGTTGCCGCAGCGCAACGCGGCTTAGCCCGCTCGCGCGAGTCGCCGGGCCAACGCGGCCGGCGGCCTAGTCCGCCTCCGGCCACGACGGGGCGATCGAGCCCTCGCGGCCGCATACCGGGCACGACTCCTGCGGCGCCAGGGGGCGGCCGCTGCACATCGGACACTCCTCGACCTGGTCGAGCACGCCGAGCAACTCCCCCACCCGGCAGACGAGCAGGCGTTCCTCCTCCACTTCCACCCAGGCCCCCGCGGAGGCCGGGAACACGACGTGGTCGCCGGGCTTGACCGGCATCTGCACGCCGACGTGGTCCCACCAGTCCAGGCCGCGCCCGACCGCCAGCACGATCCCGTGCTGGGGCGGCGGCTCGTCCGAGCCGGCCGGTACCAGCAGGCCGGAGCGCCGGATCCGGTCGGGGTCCAGCTCCTTGATCACGACCCGGTCGAACAGGGGACGGAGTTGATTTCGCATCTCGCCCTCAAGGATAGGGCCACGCCCCGCCGGACTCCGCACCCCGGATTCCGCCGCACCCCGCAGGTCGATTCCGTCCCACCCAACGCGTAGCTTTGCGCCGTGCGCTTGATCGTCGCCCGCTGCGAAGTCCGCTACTCCGGCCGCCTCACCGCCCTGCTGCCCGAGGCGCTGCGCCTGATCATGGTCAAGGCCGACGGTTCGCTGCTGGTGCACGCCGACGCCGGAGGGTACAAGCCGCTGAACTGGATGACGCCGCCGACCGTGATCGAGGAGACCCCCGGGTCGATCGTGGTGCGCAAGCGCGCCGGTGCCTCCGAGGACCGGCTGGAGATCGACATCAAGGAGGTCCTGTCCGACGTGACCCACGACATGGGCTCGCCGGACGAGGACGCCGCGCTCAGCAAAGACGGCGTCGAGGCCCATCTGCAGGAGCTGCTGGCCGACCAGCCGCACTGGTGCGGGGAGGGACTGCGACTGGTCCGGCGGGAATGGCCGACGGACATCGGCCCCGTCGATCTGATGTGCCGCGACCTCGCGGAGGGCTGGGTGGCGGTGGAGATCAAGCGGGTGGCCGGAATCGAGGCCGTCGAACAGCTGACGCGATACCTCGAGCGGATTCGTTGCGATCCGGCGTTTCACCCTTGTCGTGGCGTTCTGGCGGCGCAGTCGATCAAGCCGCAGGCCAGGGTGCTGGCGAGCTCCCGCGGGATCGAGTGCGTCGAGGTCGACCTCGGGGTGCTGCGAGGCGAGCGCAAGCCCGAACTGCGATTGTTCGCCGCATGAGCGAAGCGCCGGCAGTCCTCACCGAACGTCGCGACCGAGTGCTCGTGATCACCATCAACCGCCCGGACCAGCGCAACGCGGTGAACGCCGCGGTGGCCAACGGGATCTCCGCGGCGCTGGACGAGCTCGACGCCGACGCCGAGCTGACGCTCGGAGTGCTGACCGGCGCCGGCAAGGGCTTCTGCGCCGGCATGGACCTGAAGGCATTCGTCGCCGGAGAATCGGCCTGGGCCGCAGACCGCGGCTTCGCGGGAATCACCCAGCGTTCGGCCGTCAAGCCGCTGATCGCCGCGATCGAGGGTTTCGCCGTGGCCGGCGGGCTGGAGATCGCCCTGGCCTGCGACCTGATCGTGGCGGCCCGCGGGGCCAGGCTGGGGATCCCCGAGGTCAAGCGCTCGCTGGTGGCCGCCGGCGGCGGGCTGCTGCGGCTGCCGCGCGTGCTGCCGCGCAACATCGCCATGGAGCTCGCCCTCACCGGGGAGCCGATCGCGGCCGAGCGCGGCTACGAGCTCGGCCTGGTCAACCGGCTGGCCGAGCCCGGACAGGCGCTCGAGACCGCGCTCGAGCTCGCCGGCCAGATCGCGCCGAACGCGCCGCTGGCGCTGGCCGCCTCCAAGCGCATCCTGGTCGAGGGGGTCGACTGGCCGGAATCGGAGTTCTGGGAGCGCCAAGGGGAGATCGTCGGGCCGGTGATGACCTCGGAAGACGCCCGCGAGGGCTCCACCGCATTCGCCGAGAAGCGCCCTCCCGTGTGGAAGAACCGCTGAAGGTCAGTCTGAGCCTTGGCCCCAGGCGGTGGCGAGGACGGAGCGGGAGCCGCCGCGGTCGCGGTGCTCGCACAGGTAGATCCCCTGCCAGGTGCCGAGCGCCGGGCGCCCGTTGGAAATGGGGATCGTCAGCGACGGGCCGAGCAGGGCGGCCTTGATGTGCGCCGGCATATCGTCGGGACCCTCGAGCGTGTGCGTCCAATAGGGCGCCCGTTCGGGGACGACCTCGTTGAACCACGACTCAAAGTCACGGCGGACGTCGGGCGAGGCGTTCTCGTTGAGGGTCAGCGAGGCCGAGGTGTGCTGGATCAGCAGGTGCAGGATCCCGACCTCGATCCCGGTCAGCTCGGGCATCGCGCCGAGAATCTCGCGCGTCACCAGATGGAAGCCGCGAGGCCGTGGATCCAGCCGAATCTCCTGCCGGCACCAGATCATGATTCCGGGAGGCGGGCGATCCGCATGTCGACCCGGTCGCCCCGGAAAGGGATCCCCTCGCCTTCCAGCAGGGCGCGCTGCCGCGACCCCTTGGCCAGCGAACCGTCGGCCCGGACGATTCGGTGCCAGGGGACCGACGCGTCGTAGCAGTCGTGCAGCGCCGCGCCGGCCATCCGCGGCGCGCCTGGAGAGACGTCGCCGTAGGTGCGGACGAATCCGGCGGGGGTCGCCCTGACCCGCTCGAGGATCCGGCCTGCGGTGTTCGATTTCATGCGGGGAGCATATGTGCAAGCGATCTTGCAGCGGCAGGAGAAAGCGACCCGAGCCCGTCGTGGAGGCAGAGCCCCCTGGTATGGTCGCCGAGCCGAATTCCCTGCGCACGAGCGGGAAGCGGGGGATCCAAGTCTCTCCGGGGCGAATCGCGACCTGATGGCCGCGTAGCGCGAATCAGCGCGAGCCCGACAGCTAACCCCGTAGGCCACCCCATGAATTCCGCAACGATGAAGCAGACCTTCGCGGTGGCCACCGCGACCATGATCGCGATCCTCGCGGGCGTGGGCGCGCTCGGGCTCGCCTCGACCCCGGCCTCGGGAGCCAGCCTCGGTCAGCTGAACTCAGAGCTCGGCCAGCAGCAGGCCAGGCAGCACACCCTGGCCTCGAGCCTGGCCAGCCTGTCCGGGCTGATCGGCTCGCTCGACTCCCAGATCTCGCTGGTGCAGTCCCGCGAGGCGGCGGTCCAGACCGGGCTCGATCACGACCGCGCCCAGCTCCTGACCACGCGCGCTGCGCTGCGGCGCGAGCAGGCCCGGGTCGTGCGCCTGCGGGGACAGCTGGCCCACTCGCGGATGCTGCTGTCCCGCCAGCTCCTCTCAAGCTACGAGAACGCGCGCCCGGACATCGTCTCGGTCGTACTCGAGGCTCATGGCTTCACCGACCTGCTCGACCAGCTCGATTTCCTGCACCAGGCCGAGCGCCAGCAGCAGTCGATCATCGCCTTCACCCGTCGGGCCAAGGCCGCGGCCGCCAGCGCCACCCGACGGCTGGCCAAGCTCGAGAGCACCGACCGGCGGATCGCCGCTCAGGCCGAGCTGCACGTGCGCGCGCTGGCCGGGATGAACGCGCTGCTGCAATCGCGCCAGGCGGCGCTGGCCCGGGCCAAGACGGCCCAGCAGGACGCGCTGGCGGCCAGCCGGGCCCGCGGGCACCAGCTGCAGTCGGCG
>JALYXK010000098.1 GCA_030947145.1 Actinomycetota bacterium | reverse complement strand
GCGGGGACGCGCCGGGTCTCGGCGCTGCAGCACAAGCCCGGAGCCAGGCGCCCGGTGCGCCGCCGCAGCCGCGCGCCCCGGATCCCTGGCCGGCGCCATTCGCGCCGGGGGCGGATTGCCGGCGTGCTGGCGATCGCCGTGGCGGTCGCCCTCATCTGGTTCCTGGTCCAGTTGTTTCAGCCCTTCCAGGGTGCCGGCCACGGCAGCGTGGCGGTGACGATCCCGGCGAGATCGAGCGCCAGCCAGGTCGGCGACCTGCTCGAGCGCGACGGCGTGGTCGCCTCGAGCTTCTTCTTCGGTCTGCGGGCGACCCTGGCCGGGGAGCGGAGCAATCTGCTGCCCGGCAGGTACCACCTGAAGCTGGGGATGCCCTACGGCAAGGTGCTGAGCATCCTGACCACGCCGCCGCCGGCGGCGAAGGTCACGGCGCTCACCCTGACCGAGGGCCGCACGCGCTCTCAGATCGACCAGCTTCTGCGCCATCAGGGCGTCTCCGGCAGCTACGCCGCGGCGTCACGCCATTCGCGGCTGCTGGACCCCCGCGGCTACGGCGCCCCGCGGAGCACGTTGTCCCTGGAGGGGTTTCTGTTCCCCTCGACCTACCAGTTGCGCGAGCCGATCAGCGTGGGGGCGCTCGTCACCGATCAGCTGAAGCAGTTCCGCAAGGTGTTCGCCGGGGTAAACCTGGGCAGCGCGCGGCGCCGGCACCTGACGCCCTACGACGTGCTGATCATCGCTTCGATGGTCGAGGCCGAATCGCAGACCGAACGCGATCGCCGCGACGTCGCCTCGGTGATCTACAACCGGCTGGCCCAGAAGATGCCGCTGCAGATCGACGCGACGACGCGATATGCCACCGGCAACTACACCAGCCCGTTGACCGTCTCGCAGCTGCACTCGAATTCCCCGTACAACACTCGGATCCGCCCGGGGCTGCCACCGACGCCGATCGACAACCCGGGACTGGAGTCGATCGAGGCCGCCGCTAACCCGCCGCGCACCAACTTCCTCTACTTCGTCGTCCGACCGTGCGGAAATGGGGAGATGACGTTCACCGGGAGCTACCAGCAGTTCCTGGCCGACGCGCAGCGCTATCAGTCCGCCCGCGCCCAGCGCGGCGGGCGCTCGCCCGCGCACTGCTAGCGAGTCCATGGTTCCGACCACCCGCCTCGGCGTGCTCGGTTGGCCGGTGGCCCACAGCCGGTCGCCGGCGATGCAGAACGCGGCGTTGGCCGCCGTCGGGCTTGAGTCCTGGCGCTACCAGTTGCTCCCGATCCCGCCCCAACGCTTGGCCGAGACCGTCGTCGCCCTGCCCGGCGCGGGCTTCCGTGGGGCAAACGTCACGATTCCTCACAAACGCAGCGCGCTGGCGCTGGCCGATGTCGCGACGGCCGGCGCGCGGGCGATTGGAGCCGCCAACACGCTCGTCTTTCAGCCCGACGGTGCCGTCCACGCCGACAACACCGACTCGCCGGCGCTGCTGGCCGCGCTGCCGTTCCCGCTGCCCGGCCGCACCGCGCTGGTGCTGGGCGCCGGCGGGATCGCCCGCGCCGCCGTCTGGACGCTTTTGGACGCCGGAGCCAGCGAAGTCCGCGTCTGGAACCGCACGCCGGCCAGGGCTGAGGAGCTCTGCGCAGAGATCGGCGGGCGGCCGGTGCGCGAACTGGGACCGGCCGACCTGCTTGTCCACTGCACGTCCAGTGGACTGGACGGGATCGCCTCGGCGTTCAAGCAACTGCCGCTGGAGGCCGAAACAATCGACAGGTACGAATGCGTGGTTGATTTGGTCTACAGCGACTCGGGCACCGAGCTCGTGCGAGCAGCGCGTGAGCGCTCGCTCGAGGTCGTCGACGGCCTCGAGTTGCTGGTCGGCCAGGGAGCGCTGAGCTTCGAGCAGTTCACCGGCCATCCGGCTCCGGTGGGCGTCATGGAAAGGGCGGTGCGGAAGTGACCGACAACGTTTCCCCGCTTCGACCGGTAGAGGAGGGCGCGCTGGGAGGGTCTCCGCAGGGGCCGGGTGGCGTGACCCACCCCTCGTTGCGCGGCGGCTCCGGCCGGTTCTTGACCGACGTGCTGGTCGAGCGTGGTTTCGTTGACCGCGACCGCGTCCAGAAGGCGATCGAGGAGGCCCGCCAGACCGGCGTCTCGCCCGAGCGCGTTCTGCTCGACTCGCGCGCGATCACCTCCGAGCAGCTCTCCCGCGCGATCGCCGAGCGCTACGGACTGGACCACCTGGACCTGGGGGTATTCAAGGTCGACATGGCGGCCGCCAATCTGCTCAGTGCCTCCGCCGCCAAGCGCTACAGCGCCGTTCCGGTGGCCTATGTCGACGACCACACGCTCCTGCTGGCGATGTCCGATCCGGCCAACGTGCTCGCGGTCGACGACATCGCCCTGTTGACCCGCCTCGACATCCGTCCCGCGGTCGCGTCGGCCGACGACATCGTCTCGCTGATCAGCCGGATGAACCGGTTCGAGGCCGCCGTCCAAGCGGCGGTGGAGGAGAGCGAGGACGCGGCGGCCCCGCTGGAGATCGTCGATTTGCGCGAGTCCGCCGAGGACGCGCCGGTGATCAAGCTCGTGCACTCGATCATCGCCCAGGCGACCGAGCGCGGCGCCTCCGACATCCACTTCGAGCCGCAGCCCGACTCGACCGGCCGCTCCGGACGTGAGCTCCGCGTGCGGATGCGGATCGACGGCGTGCTCACCGATGAGATGATCGTGCCCAAACGGATGGTGGCCGGCGTCGTCTCGCGCATCAAGATCATGAGCGACCTGGACATCGCCGAGCGGCGCCTGCCCCAGGACGGTCGCGTCGGTCTGACGATCGAAGGGCGCCAGGTCGATGTGCGCGTGGTGACCATCCCCAGCGTCCACGGTGAGTCGGTCGTGCTGAGGATCTTGGACAAGGAGAGCATCCGGCTGGAGCTCGACCGCCTGGGCATGGCCGCGCAAGAACTTGATCGCTTCCGTCGCGCGTTCCATCGCTCCCACGGGGCCGTGCTGACCACCGGCCCCACCGGATCGGGCAAGTCGACGTCGCTCTACGGCGCGCTGCTTGAGCTCAACACACCGGAGAAGAACATCATCACGATCGAGGACCCGGTCGAGTACCAGATCAGGGGCATCACCCAGATGCAGGTCAACAACAAGGCGGGGCTGACGTTCGCCACCGGCTTGCGTTCGATGATGCGCGCCGATCCGGACATCCTGATGGTCGGGGAGATTCGCGACCGCGAGACCGCGCAGATCGCGATCGAGGGAGCGCTGACCGGTCACATGGTGCTCTCGACGCTTCACACCAACGATGCGCCCTCGGCGATCAGCCGACTGATCGAAATGGGAATCGAGCCGTTCCTGGTCGCGTCGGCCATCGACTGCGTGGTCGCACAACGCCTCGCCCGAACGCTCTGCTCCCACTGCAAGCAGCGCACGATCATCCCCGCCGCGATCCTGCGTGACCACGGATTTGCCGCCCAGTTCGACATCGAGGCCTACGAGGCGGTGGGCTGCGTTCGCTGCGGACACATGGGCTACCGCGGGCGGGTCGGGCTCTACGAGGTGATGACGATGTCGGAGGAGATCCGCTCGCTGGCCCTGAAGCGCGCCTCGGCCGACCAGATCGCCGCCGCGGCGCTGGGTGAGGGAATGCGGCGTCTGCGCGAGGACGGACTCGACAAGGTCAAGTCCGGACTGACCTCGATGTCCGAGATCGCCCGGGTTACGGGCAGCGGCTGATCGAGTCAGGGCGCGTCCAGCGTCGCGAGCGGTGAGCTCAATGTGAGCCTCGCATGTGCCGATAGGAGGCGCATGGAGCTTGACTTCGCCGAGGTCTTGATGGAGGTTGTCGGCCGCCGCGCCTCCGATCTCCATCTCACCGCCGGAGCGCCGCCGATGCTGCGCGTGCGCGGCCGGCTGGCTCCGCTCGAGGGATATCCGGCGCTGACGCCGACCGACACGCGCGAGATCGTTTACTCGATTCTCTCCAACGCCCAGCGCCAGAAGCTGGAGAACAACTGGCAGCTGGACTTCGCCTATCAGATCCCGGGAACCGCTCGTTTCCGGGTCAATGCCTACTTCCAGCGCTCGGCGCTGGGCGCCGCGTTCCGCTTGATCCCGTTCGAGATCGCGCCGCTCGCGTCGCTCGGCCTGCCGCCGGCGGTCGCCGAGTTCGCCAATCGGCCCCGCGGCCTCGTGCTGGTCACCGGTCCGACCGGTTCGGGCAAATCGACCACGCTGGCCTCGCTGCTCGACGTGATCAACACGGAGCGCGAAGAGCACATCATGACGATCGAGGACCCGATCGAATTCCTCCATCAGCACAAGCGTTGCATCGTCAACCAGCGCGAGGTGGGTTCGGACGCCACCAGCTTCGCCGATGCGCTGAAGTCCGCGTTGCGCCAGGACCCGGA
>JALYXK010000085.1 GCA_030947145.1 Actinomycetota bacterium | reverse complement strand
GCGGCGGCCCGGAGGGCGGCCGGGGGGGTGAAGTCGGGCACCAACCCGAGCTGGGTGCAGGCGATGATCCGGGCGCCGGCGCCGCGCAGGCCGCCGAGGATCTCCGCCGCGGGAATCAGCCGCTCCTCGCCCGTGTCCTGCGGCACGCGGGCCATCAGGTTCGCCCAGTAGGGGTTGCGCGGGTTGTGATCCCAGATCAGCACCCGGCCTCCGGGTCGCAGCACCCGGACCATCTCCGCCAGCGTCTGGCGCACCGCCTCGGGCGCGGCGATGTGGTGCATCACCGCGACGGTCAGGACCAGGTCGAAGCTGTCCTCCTGGAACGGCAGCGCGGTGCCGGAGGCGGCCACGGCCTGCAGCGCCGGACTGCGGCGGCGCATGAGCGCCAGCATCCCCTCCGAGGGGTCGACCCCGACCATCTCGTACCCGGCGTCGGCCAGTCGCGCCGCCAGCACCCCGGTGCCGCAGCCGACGTCGAGGCCGGCCCCGCGGGGGCAGGTGGCCGCGACGAAGGCGACCCGCTTGCGCAGGTAGTGCTCGACCACGTGAGCGGGAAGCGACTCGTCGTAGACGCTCGCGATCGCGTCGAAGTGGGAGTCGCTCGTCGGGCCGCTCGGCGGCATCAAAGCGGGAGTCGCTCGTCGGCGCGCTCGGCGGCGAAGGGGCTCGGCGCGGCGAACGAGGCGGGGCGATCCCGGCGTCGCGGCGCCGAATAGCGCAACCTCAGGACGTGCGCGATCATCTGCAGCCCGACCATGACCGCCTTCGTCCGGCTGCCGGTCACCGAAGAGATCCCCACGCGCGGGAGGTAGTTGACCGGCACCTCGACGAACCGAGCCCCCGACAAAATGGTGAGCAGGATGACCTCGACCCCGGCGTGGCTGCCGCCGACCTTCATCGTCTCGGCGACGTGCCGGGCCGTGTCGCGGCGCAGCAGCTTGTAGGTGCAGCCCACGTCGCTGAGATGGCTGGTGTTGAACAGCGCCTCGATCAGCTTGGCCACCGCCCAATTTCCCCAGCGCAGGAACCGCGCCATGTTGGCGCCGGCCCAGATCAGCTCGCGCGTGGTCCGGGTGCCGAACACCACGTCGCACTCCGAGCTGTAGACCAGCAGCTTGAGGATGTCCTCGGGCAGGAAGGTCCCGTCGGGCTCGGCCAGCACGACCAACTCGCCTCTGGCCTCGATCAGGCCTCGCCGGGTGGCGTGGCCGTAGCCCTGGTGGGGCTCGTGCACCAGTCGGGCCCGGGTTCGCCGGACCTCCTCCCCGGTTCCGGCCTGGGCGTTGTTGTCGACCACCAGCACCTCGTCCACCAGGCCGGTGGCGAAGAATCCGTCGATCACGCCGCGGATCGAGTCACGCTCGGCATAGGTCATCAGGACTACGGAGACCTCTTTCCCGTTCCACATCGGCGGCCCCCGTCTATACGGCGAGCGGGGCGTACTCAGCCGGGTAGCCCGAGGCGCCGAAGAACCAGTTCTCGATCGCGAACCGGGGCTTGGGCATCGAGGGATCGGAGCCGGTCTTGTGCAGGAACAGCTCGTCGAACAGGAGCGCGTCGCCCGGCTCGAAGATCGGACGCAGAATCCCCGTTCCGGCCGCTGCCTCCTCGGCCATGCGCTGGGAGACCATGTTGTCCAACCAGGCCTCGTCGGTCTGCGTGGTGACGTGATGGTCGATCCGGCGCGGGACGACGTCGAGCCCCGGGGCCTCGTCGCCGCAACGCGACAGCGCCAGCCAGAGGTTCAGGGCGCGGACCTGGCCCATGAACTTGCCGTCCTGATGCCAGGCCCCGGCCAGCCCCGGGTCGGCCTTGCGCAGCGTCGTCTTCTGCGCGGTGATCAGCGGCGGCTCTCCGAGATAGCCCTGGACCAGCGCCGGCAGCCCGGCCGACTGAAACATCTCCAGCATCTCGAAGCTCAGCCGCGGGGAATCCACGGCCAGTACGCCGCCCCCCGACTTGATCCAGTGGCGCGACATCTCCCCGCCCACGCTCGGGTCGGGATCGAAGCCGCAGTAGTAGCCGGCATCGAACTTCTGGCCCGCGTCGTGACGCTCGCGCTCCTGGAAGCAACGGTCGATCCGGCGGGCGAAGCGGACGGCCGGGGAACGGGGGACGAGTCCCCGGACCAGCAGGCAGCCATGGCGGAGAATGGCCGCCCGCAGCAGCGCCGGCGTCACGGCGTCGGCGGCCACCTCCGGGAGGCCCTCGGCGGCAGGCAGGGCGGCGAAATCCGGCTCCGGGTGCCGGGGGTCCGAGCCGACGTCGGCCAAGCGCCGGATCCCGGCCAGGTTGCGCAGGTGCAGCAGGCGTTGCTCCGTGGCGTGGCTGGGCCGCAACCGATTGGCCTGGGTCAGCCGCTCGATCTCCGCGAACAGCTCAGCGTCGCTGCCGGAGAACTCCTGGCTCAGCTGCTCGGCCAGCGCCGATCCGCCGGCACCACCACCACGTTCTCTGCGCCTGAACGTGAACACGGAAGGCAAGCTAACACGCCGGCCCTCAGCCGGGCGGGCGCCGGTCCCCGGCCGGGCGAGCCGGCACTCCGACCACCGTCGCCCCCTCGGCGACGTCATCGACGACCACGGCGCCCGCGCCGATCGTCGCCCCCGCGCCGATCCGCACCGGCCCGATCAGCTTCGCGCCGGTGCCGATGCTGACCTCGCGCTCGACGATCGGCCCGCTCACGTTGCCCGCCCGCAGCCCGATCGTCACGAACGGGGAGATCACCACCCCGGGATGGATCTCGACCAGGCCGTCGGCCACGACCTGGCCGTGGACGATGTACACGCCGGGGTGCACGATCACCGGATCGCCGATCGAGACCTGGGCCAGCGCCATCGCCAGCCGGTGCGCGAGCCGCGGGAGGACCGGCACGCCGAGCGCCTGCAGCCGGGCCTTCACTCGATACAGAGCCTGGGCCAGGAACGCGTCGCTGACCCAGGCCAGCCGCAGGATCTGACCGAGGGTGTCCAGCCTCGAGCCGAACTCGTGCCGCTCGCCGCGGTGCATCGCCGTCACCCGGGCGTCGGCGGGGAGCGCGACGCGGAGACGGGGATGACGGGCCCGCAGCACTCGCCAGAAGGCGTCGACGCCGATCTCCTGAGGCCCTTGGCTCGCCGGCTCGGGATCGCTCATCGTCTGCACGGTAGCCCAGCCGCTCTGCACTACGCTTCGCCCGCGTGAGCTCCGCGACCCTCCAGGTTCAGCTCGAGTCTGAGCTTCCGCGGGAGGTGGCGGTGGGGGCGGGGACCGCGCTCTTCATCTGCGGGTGGTGCTTCTGCCCGGCGGGGAGGATCCGCTCGCTCAGCTTCCTGCTCGACGGCCAGCCGCAGCCGGTGGCCGCCTACGGAATGCCGCGGCTCGACCCGTTTCGCGCTCTGCATCCGGACCTCGATCCGTACGCCACCTCCGGGCTGAGCACCGATCCGAGCTCCGCCGCGGATCCGTTGCTGCTCAGCTACCGCAGCGGCTTCTGGGGCACGGTGCGCCTGGCCGGCGATGCCGGTGAGGGCGGCGGCGAATTCCGCTTGTCGCTGCGCGCCGAGCTCGAGGGCGGCGGGGAGGCGGGGGCCGAGCTCGGGCCGATCCCGCGCCGCGCCCACGTCGCCCCGGTCAGCGCCCGCTGGCCCCCCGGCGCGGCCGGGCCACCGGTGGCGATCGCCATGGCCACCTACGAGCCACCGCTCGATCTGCTCGAGCGTCAGCTCGACTCGATCCGCGCTCAGAGTCATCCGAACTGGATCTGCATCGTCAGCGACGACTGCTCGAGCTCGGAGCGCTACGCCGCCCTCGGCGAGGCGATCGGCGATGACCCGCGCTTCGTGCTCTCGCGCTCTCCCCGGCGTCTGGGCTTCTACGGCAACTTCGAACGCGCGCTCGAGCTGGTGCCCGCCGAGGCCCGGTACGTGGCGATGGCCGATCAGGACGACATCTGGCACCCGGACAAGCTCGAGGTGCTGCTGGCCGAGATCGGCGACGCCCAGCTGGTCTACAGCGACGCCCGGGTCGTCTCGGGCGACGGCGAGCTGATCTCCGAGACGTGGTGGAGCACCCGGCGCAACAACCACTCCGACCTCCTCTCGCTGCTGGTGGCCAACGCGGTGACCGGCGCCGCGTCGCTGTTCCCGCGTGAGCTGCTCGACTACGGGCTGCCGTTTCCGCCGGCGCAGTTCGCGCACTTCCACGATCACTGGATCGGGCTGACCGCGCTCGCGCTGGGGGAAATCGCCTTCGTCGACCGTCCCCTCTACGACTACGTCCAGCACGGGACGGCGTCACTCGGACACGCGGCGGCCAACCAGATGACCTCACTGGCCGACCGGCTGCGCCATCAGCGCGCCCCGGCCGAGCGGGTGCGGATGTGGCGCCTGCACTACTTCGTCGACGTCTGCCGCCTGACCCAGTTCGCCACCGTCCTGAAGCTGCGCTGCGCCGAGCGGCTGACGCCGGCCAAGCGGCGCGCGCTGGACCGCTTCCTCGAGGCCGACCAGTCCGTGCTGCCGCTGATCGCGCTCGGGCTGCGCGGCGCGCGCGAATTGGTGGGAAGGACGCCCGAGACGCTGGGCGCGGAATGGATGCTCTTCTCCGCGTTCGCGTGGCGGCGGCTGCTGGGGCGCAGCGCGCGCGAGCGGCCCCAGTCCCGTCTGCGGCTGGACGCCCGGCCGCCGCCGTCGCTGGTGATGGCGCCGGGCCGGACCGGCCTGCCCGAAGCCACCAGGACGGTGGCCGACAAGATCGCCCCCCTGCGCTGGGCCGTCTCCGACGCAGCGCCGCCCCGGGTCAATCTCCTGATTCCCGCGATCGACCTGCAGCACTTCTTCGGCGGCTACATCGCCAAGTTCAACCTGGCGCGACGGCTGGCCGAGCGGGGCGTCCGGGTGCGGATCGTGACCGTCGATCCGGTCGGGCAGCTGCCCGGTGACTGGACGGCTCGGGTGGAGTCGTTCAGCGGGCTGGAGCGGCTGTTCGACAGCGTCGAAATCGTGCTCGGCCGCGAGGCCACGGCGATCGAGGTCAGTCGTCACGACAGCTTCATCGCCACCACGTGGTGGACGGCGCACATCGCTCGGCGGGCCGTGCAGTCGCTGGGGGGCGAGCGCTTCCTCTACCTGATCCAGGAATACGAGCCGTTCACGTTCCCGATGGGTAGCTACGCCGCGCTGGCCGGTCAGTCCTATGCGTTCCCGCACTTCGCGCTGTTCTCCAGCGAGCTGCTGCGCGACTACTTCCGCGTCCACGAGCTCGGCGTATTCGCCGCCGGCGCTGCGGCCGGTGATCGTCACTCGGCGGCCTTCCAGAACGCGATCACCGAGGTCGCCCCGCCGACCGTGGAGGATCTGAAAGGCCGGCGCACCCGCCGGCTGCTCTTCTACGCCCGCCCGGAGCCCCACGCCGCCCGGAACATGTTCGAGCTCGGCGTGCTCGCGCTCTCCCGCGCGCTGGAGCAGGGCGGCTTTCGCAGCGGGTGGGAGCTGCACGGAATCGGCACCGTGGAGCGCGGGACCCGGATCGCGCTGGGCGGCGGGGCGGCCCTGCACCTTCTACCGCGCTCGGACCAGCGCTCCTATGCCGGCCTGCTGCGCGAGCACGATGTCGGGCTGGCGCTGATGTACACACCCCATCCGAGCCTGGTGCCGATCGAGATGGCCTCGGGGGGCATGCTGACCGTCACCAACAGCTTCGAGAACAAGACCCCGGCGGCGATGGCGGCGATCTCGGCCAACCTGATCACCGCCGCGCCCACGGTCGAGGGGGTCGCCGCGGCACTCCTTCAGGCGGAGGCCGGGGCCGCCGACGCGACCCGCCGCGTCCGCGGCAGCGACGTGCGCTGGAGCCGGAACTGGGATCAGTCGTTCGACGAGGAGCTACTCGAGCAGCTGGCCGCCGCGCTGGGGCACGCCGGTGTGGCGCCCCGCTGACCGGCGCCCCGGCTCATCGCTGGGGCGGGTCGAGCAGAGCGATCCGCTGGGCGGCGATCCCGAACTCGTGGCGATTGACGCGGAACGCGGCGCGGGCCAGGTACACCCACGCCGCGACGTTCAGCGGCTCTCGGTGGACCACGCTCTCGAGGATCCGCGCCGCGCCGCGATCGTCGCCCCGGAGCAGGGCCAACCGGCCGCGCAGGACGTCCACCTGCAGGTCCGGATTCAGCGTCCCGGCGGCTCGCAGCAACGCGCGCGCGTGGGCGGCCTGGGCGGCGCTCGGCGTGGGGGCCGAGGCGATGATCGCCGTGGCCTGGGCGGTGTCGCGGGTCTGCCGGATCCCCAGGGCGAACCAAGCACATACGACGACGGCGAGGATGAGGATGCCTGCCCGAGCCAGTGACACTCGGCAATCATCCTCGATGGCGCTCCCGGCCGCCTCGGTCGTGGTCCCCAACTGGAACGGCCTGAGCTGGCTGCCGCGCTGCCTGGAGGGACTGGCCGGGCAGCGGCTCGCCCCAGCGGAGGTGATCGTGGTCGACAACGGCTCGAGCGACGGCTCGCTGCGCTATCTCCGGGAGGCGCATCCCGAGGTGCGCGTCCTGGAGCTCGGACGGAACACGGGCTTCGCGCACGCCGCCAACCGGGGCATCGAGGCCGCCCATGGCCCTTTCCTCGCGCTGGTCAACACCGACGTGGTGCTGGCGCCGGACTGGCTGGCCCGCGTGGTTGGTGCCCTGGAGTCGGACCCGGGGGCCGCCTCGGTGGCCTGCAAGATGCTCTCCCTCGAGGATCCCGGCGAGGTCTATGACGCCGGGGACGTCCTGCGCCGCGACGGGGCCTGCGAGCAGCGGGGCCGGTTTGCCCGCGACGACGGGCGCTGGGACGAGCCGGAAGAGGTGTTCGGCGCCTGCGCCGGCGCCGCGCTCTACCGGCGCGAGGCCGTGCTCGGCGCGGGCGGCTTCGACGAGCGGTACTTCGCCTACCTCGAGGACGTCGACCTGGCGCTTCGCCTGCGGCTGGCGGGATGGCGCTGCCGCTACGAGCCGGCCGTCGCCAGGCACGCCGGCGGGGGGTCCTCGCACCAGCTGCGCGGCGGTCATCAACTTCTGGTGGCGCGCAACACGCTCGTCCTGGTGGCCCGGGCGTATCCGGCCCGCTGGCTGCCCTACGTCGCCTATCGCCAGCTCGCCTGGGCCTGGCACGCCGCCCGGGAACGCCGGCTCGGGAATCATCTCCACGGCGTGGCGGCCGCCCTGCCGCTGCTGCCGCGGGCCCTGGGCGAGCGCCGCGGCCTGCGCGCCGGGGCGGTGGTGCCGGTCGAGGTGGCGATTCCGGCGCGTCCGTTTCGAGGCCGACGGGCCGGAGGGCATCCGGCTCAGATATCCGGACGGTAAGGGTCCGCCGCTGACGAAGTCGTGGTCCCCAGGCGCTCGTTACCCTGGCACCGTGTCGCTTCGAGCTGACGATCGCGCCGCGCAGGCCACGGCGGCGGATGTCCGCTGCGCCTGGTGTGGCGCGCCCGCCCGCTC
>JALYXK010000073.1 GCA_030947145.1 Actinomycetota bacterium | reverse complement strand
ATGCGGCGGGTTCACCGCGAGCGCGTGCTGGCGCTCGCCGGGCCCCGGGCGTTACTGCTGATGGCCGCTCACCCCGTGGCCTTCGAGGGATTCTTCGCCCAGACCGCCGCGCTCGATGATCCCTACTCGCGGCTGCGGCGCACGGCTGAGATCCTCTCGCTGATCACCTACGGACCGCGGCGCGCGGCCGACGAGGCGACGGCGCGAGTCCGGGCGGTGCACCGCACCGTCCGTGGCGTACTCCCGCAAGCGGCCGGGCGTTTCCCCGCCGGGACGCCGTACGCCGCCGACGACCCGGCGCTGCTGCTCTGGATCCTGGCCTCGTTGTTCGACTCCAGCCTGCTGGTGCACGATCGCTACGTCGGCACGCTGAGCCGCGCCGAGCGCGAGGACTACTGGCGCGACTATCGCCTGGTCGGCAAGTTGTTCGGACTGCGGCCGCGCGACATGCCCCGCGAACTGCGCGACCTCGAAGAATACGTACGCGCGACGTTGGCCGGACCGGACCTTCACGTGACCGAACGCGCGCGTGAGCTCGCGGTGCGGATCGTGCTGCGACCTCCGGTCCCCTTGGCGCACCGCCCGTTCCTCGAGCTGGCCAACTTCGTCACCGTCGGCCTGCTCCCCGGCCGTCTGCGCGAGGCTTACGGCCTGGGCTGGGACGGAGCGCGCTCGCTGGCGCTGATCGGGGGCGCGGAGTACTCCCGGCGGGTGCTGCTCCCGCTGCTGCCCGGACGGGTCCGTTACGCCCGGCCGCAGGCCGCCTGAGCGCCCACGACGTGACCCCGGGACGGGCCCGGGCGGGGACAAGCTATTTTCCCGACGATGGCCGAGATCGCATCCCCGGCGCCCAGGCCGCAGCCGGGCGACATCCCCTGGCGCCAGCCCGCGCGCGGGGGCTATCCCGACCCGAGCCTGATCGGCTTGCCGGGGATCGAGCAGCTCCGCGCGATGCTCGAAGGCCGGGTACCCCAGCCCCCGCTGTCCCGTCTCACCGGCCAGCGGCTGATCGACGTTGCCCCGGGCCTGACGACGTTCGAGATGCCGCTGACCCGGTGGCTGTGCTCATCGCAGGGTCCGATCTCGATCGGCCCGCTGGCCGTCCCCGCCGACGGGGCGATGGCCACGGCGATCCAGACGGAACTGCCTCCGGCCTCGCCGTACAGCACATCGGAGCTCTCGTTGCGGCTGCTCTCGACGGCCCGGCCCGGGGGGTGTATCACCGCGCGTGGCCGGGTGATTCACCGCCGCCGCACGATCGCCCTCTCCGAGGTGCACCTCACCGACGACGAGGGACGCCTCGTCGGCCACGGGACCACGCTGTGCTTCGTCGCCCCGCCGGTGAAGGGGAGCGCGCCCCCCCAGCCGCTCGATGTCATGCCCGAACCCGCTGCGGATCAGGCCACGCCCGATCCGTTCGAGCGGCCGGCCCAAGGCACGATTCTCGGCCAGGAAACCTTCGAGCGCCACAGCGGGCTCGAGGTGCTCCGGGCGCAGATCGCCGGGGATCTGCCCCCGCCGCCCATCCACTACCTGCTGGGGCTCGCGCCCGAGTCCGCGGCGGCCGGCGAGGCGGCCTTCGTGCTCCCGGTCACCGAGTGGCTCTGCGCCCCTCCGCCCGGGCGCGCCCAGGGGGGCTTCATCGCGCTGCTGGCCGAGGCCGGCGTGATGGGCGCGATCCAGACCAAGCTGCCGGCCGGAACCGCCTTCGCCCCGATCGACCTGAAGGTCAACTTTCTGCGGCCGCTGAGCGCCGACGGCCGAGAGGCAAGAGCCGCTGGCCGGGTGCTCCACGCCGGCCGGAGGATCGCCGTGGCCAGCGCCGACGTACGCGATGCGGACGGCAAGCCGGTGGCGGTCGCCACCGGATCGGCCATGCTGCTGCCCGGGCGGCCGGCATCGCTGGGAATCCCCTCGGGCTGAGCGCGTCGTGACCGGCCGGATTCCTCCGCTGATAGCCGGTGTCTGGCTCGCGCTGACCGCTATCGGGCTGCTGAGCTGCGGGAGCGGAAGCGGGCACCACTTTGCCGTGCAACGGACGCCGTCGCCGGCCGCCCGCCTGGGCGGACGCGGGCCGATCCATGTCGCCGTGATCGTGATGGAGAACGAGGAGTACGGCGACATCATCGGCTCGGCCTCCACGCCGTACATCAACGGCCTCGCCCGCCGCTACGGGCTGGCCACGGAGGCCTTCGCGATCAGCCATCCGTCGCTGCCCAACTATCTCGCGCTGACCAGCGGGTCCACTGAGGGAATCACCGACGACTGCACCGATTGCCGGGCCGGCGGCCGCGGACTGGCCGATCAGCTCCAAGCCGGTGGAGTCTCCTGGCGGGCCTACATGGAGGGTCTCCCGCGCCCGTGCTTCACCGGCGCGGACGCCGGCGACTACGCCAAGAAGCACGACCCGTTCGTGTATCACCCCTCCGTGACGGGGGACCCGGCGGCGTGCGCGCATGTCGTGCCCCTGGACCGGCTGGCCGCCGACGAGCGCTCGGGCGGGCTCCCCACCTTCGTGTGGATCACCCCGAACCTCTGCCACGACATGCACGACTGCAGTACCTCGACCGGGGACCGGTTCCTGGCCCGGACGGTCCCCGCGTTGCTGTCCGCGCTCGGCCCGCGTGGCCTGCTGTTCCTCACCTTCGACGAGGGCTCTAGCGACGACGGCTGCTGTCGGCTGGCCTCCGGCGGGCACGTTGCCACGATCGTGGCCGGCGCCGGAGCCCGAGCGCGCGCGAGGCTGCGCACGCCGGTCGACCACTACTCGGTCCTCCAGGCGATCGAGGACCTGCTCGGACTGAAGCGGCTGGCCGGCGCGGCCTGCGTCTGCACGCCCTCTCTGCAACCGCTGATCCGGCGCTGAGCGGCGGGCCGACCTAGGTCGCGGAAACGGTTTCCGGCGGAAGGGCTTCGGGCGCCAGTGGCTGACCGAAGCCGATCCGCATCAGCGCCCCGCCACCGGGCGCGTTGCCCGCCTCGACGAAGCCCCCGTGAGCGTCGGCCACCTGACGCACGATCGCCAGTCCGAGCCCGGAGCCCGGCTTCGCTCTGGCGTCCTTGGCCCGATGGAAGCGATCGAACACGAACGGCAGATCCTCGGCGTGGAATCCAGGGCCGTGGTCCCGGACGGTGAGGGTGCCGCCGGTCAGCCCGATTTCCACGACGCCGCCCGGCGGGCTCCATTTGCCCGCGTTGTCCAGCAGGTTGGACACGGCTCGCTCGATCCGAGCGCCTTCGCCGCGCACCAGGGTCGGCTCGAGCGAAGCCACGAAGGTCAGCTGCGGGGCGCGCCGGCGAGCTCGCTCCACGGCGGCTGCCACGATCGCGGCGACGCTGACCTCGCCAGGCTCCTGGCTCGGCTTCGAGCCGCGAGCCAACTCGACGACATCGCCGACCAGCTGGGTAAGCTCGTCGAGCTCCTCGATCATGTCGGTTCGCAGGGCGTCGCGGTCCTCCTGGGAGAGCAGCGCCTCGTCGCGCATCAGCTGAAGGTTGGCGCGGATCGAGGAGATCGGCGTTCGCAGCTCGTGCGAGGCATCCGCGACCAGGTTGCGCTGAGACTCGACCGAGCGCTCGAGCGCATCGAGCGTCGTGTTGAACGTGCGGCCCAGCCGCGCGAGCTCGTCGTTGCCGCTGACCTCGAGTCGCTCGTGCTCGATCCGGTCGGGGCGCAGCGCGATCAACTCGGTCTGGTGGGTGAAGCGAGCGATCGGCGCCAGCGCGGTGCGCGCCACCAGGATCCCCAGCAACGCCGCCAGCGCGATTCCTCCAGCGGCGATCAGGAGGACCAGCAGCAGCTCGTGCGAGAGCGTACGATCGACCTCGCCCAGCGGTAGGGCGACCGCGAGCGCACCGTCGGCCCCGATCCCGGCGGCGAACACCCGGATATGGGTGCCGCGCACATGCATGTCGGTGAGATATCGCCCCTTCCCGCTGGCGGCCAGGGCCTTCAGCCGGGCATCGGGAGGGATCTTGTAGCCCCTGACCACGTTGGTCTTGCCGTTGCGGTAGACCAGCGTCACCGCGCCAGTGGCGCCCCCGAACTGCGGGCCCGGCCGACGATCGATTCCCAAGCCCTCGTCGCCGACTCCCGGTGGCTCCCCGCGCGAGCCGCTGGGGACGAATCCGAGACCGGATCCGGAGGCCGTCGGCCCGCCGCCATCCGGGCTGCCGGGCGTGGCGCCACGTCCCGGACCGCCGGGTGGATGCAGCGCCTGCGAGGAGATGGTGCGCAACGAGTTGTCGATCTGGCCGCGCAGTTCCGAGCGGGTGCCGGCATAGGAGGAAACCGCCACCGCGATCACCGCTAGGGCCACCGCGACCCCGGCCGCCAAGCCCATCCGGGCTCGCAGGCTCATCGTCCGGCCTCGGGCTCGCGCAGCGCGTAGCCCACGCCGCGGACCGTGTGAATCACCGAGCGTGCGCCCGCGGCCTCCAGCTTGCGTCGCAGATAGCCGATGTACACGCGCAGCGCGTTCGAGGTCGGACCGAAGTCATAGCCCCAGACGCGGTCGTAGATCAGGCTGTGGGGCAGTACCCGCCGCGGGTTGAACATCAGCAGCTCGAGCAGCTGGTACTCGGTCCGGGTCAGCTCGACGAATGTCTTCTCCACGATCACACCGTGCCGCGCCGTGTCGAGGCGTAGCTCGCCGAAAGCCAGGGCGCCGTCCGCGCTGCCGTCGCCGCCGG